>JAISTU010000010.1 GCA_031272415.1 Bacteroidales bacterium
CTTTGCTTTTCATCAATGCATTCTTTGTATTGATTTTTCATTGCATTCCATTTGTTACAACTTTTGCATTTCCTTTTATACATATAATATGCTACATATAGACCGCCGCCTACAATAAGAATTATACAACCTAATATCTGATTATCCATTTTTATTTTATATTTATACTATATTATTACTTAAATTATACATTTTGCAAAGATAGCATTTTTTTCTCTAATAAACAGCAATTTACGCGGTATTTTTCACCCTATTTTGTGGTAATTTTCACCACAATTTAAGGTTCATCGCTAATTAACTGATTATCATTGAGTTGTTTGGAGTACAATGCAAAAAAAATCAAACTTCAAAACGACTGTGAAGAGTGTAGATTTTTTTTGCATTTTTGGTAGAAAAACGTTCTAAAATCTGTGCCTCATCCTCCGTCATTGCGGGTTCGACCCGCAATCCATTTGTCTGAACTATGATTTTGAATGAGTTATATGATTAACAAGATTAAAATAATCATATAAATCACGCAAATCATTCCAAATCATAGTTCAGACAAAGAGATTGCGGTGCCCCGCAATGACGATGGAGGCGGAAGCGTCTATTTTTAGAACGTTTTTCTCCCAAAATGCAAAAAAATGTTTTTTTACCTTTCACCGTTTACCTTGTGTCCGTTTTGTTTTGGGCAAGGCATGGCTTGTTTTTACAATAATTATCAAGGCAGTTCCCTTAGGGGGATTTTATTTTTTCTCTATCATCACTTCTGCTTTTATATCATCCACTAAATCAACAATTTGTAGATTTGAGGTTGAAATATTTTTTACAATTTCAAAACTTTCTGCGAGTGTTTCGTTGCAAATATAGTTTTTAAAATTGGCAAAAGCGGAGTCGGTTTGCGGATGTGATTTGACTTGAATGCAAATTTTATCTTGTACATCTAACTGACTGTCTTTGCGAATGTTCTGAATACGATTAACTAGTTCTCTGGCAAGTCCTTCTTCTTTGAGTTCGGGGGTAATATTTACATCTAATGCCACCGTAATCAGTCCTTCATTGGCAACTACCCAGCCCGGAATATCTTGTGTAAATATCTCAACATCAGAGAGTTGTATTTCAATTTCTTGATTTTCAACATTTATCAAAATACAGTTTTGACTTTCTAATTGAGCAATATTTTGCTGTGAAAATTGGGCTATTTTTGCTGCCACAGACTTCATAATTTTGCCGTATTTGGGTCCTAATTTTTTAAAATCAGGTTTGATGGTTTTGACCAAAATATTATTTGTATCTGTCAGAAAATCAATCTGTTTTACATTTACTTCCGATAAAATTAAATTTTTTACGGCTTCAATTTGTGCTACAAAATGTTGGTCTCTAACGGGCAACATGATGCGTGAAAGTGGCTGCCGTACTCGTAAATTATGCCGTTTACGAAGCGATAAAACCATAGATGAGATTTGTCTTGCCAAAGACATCCTTTCTTCTAACTCTTTGTTAATCAATGAATTATCGGACATAGGAAAATCTGTTAAATGCACCGAATTGACATTATATCGCTCGCTGACTGCATTGAGGTCGCAAAACATTCTTTCTGCAAAAAATGGGGCTATCGGTGCCATAAGTTGGCAAAGCGTTTCAAGGCATTTGTATAAAGTTTGATAGGCAGAAATTTTATCCTCCGAATAATCTCCCTTCCAAAAACGGCGACGACACAGCCGCACGTACCAATTGCTAAGACACTCATCTACAAACACTTGTATAGCCCGTCCGGCGCGTGTAGGCTCATATTCCGAATAAGCGCTATCCACTTCTTGGGTCAATGTATTGAGTTCAGAAAGTATCCAACGGTCAATTTCCGGTCGTTTTTGGATGTCAATTTCTGCTTCTTTGTACGTAAATCCGTCAATATTAGCATATAAAGCGAAAAATCCGTAAGTATTGTACAAAGTGCCAAAAAATTTGCGTCTCACTTCGTCAATGCCGTCGGTATCAAATTTAAGATTATCCCACGGCTGCGCATTGGTAATCATGTACCAGCGTGTTGCATCCGGTCCAAATTGAGCAATTGTTTGAAAAGGGTCTACCGCATTGCCCAAACGTTTGGACATTTTATTTCCGTTTTTATCTAATACTAATCCATTGGAAATCACTGCTTTATAAGAAACACTATCGGAAATCATGGTCGCTATCGCATGAAGAGTGAAAAACCAGCCGCGTGTTTGGTCAACTCCTTCGGCTATGAAATCTGCCGGAAATGAGCGTGTTATGTCATTTTTAGGATAAAAATATTGTGCATAGGGCATTGCCCCGCTATCAAACCAAACATCAATCAAATCTGTTTCTCTGTACATTTTTTTGCCCGAAGGTGAAACCAAAATCACATTATCTATAAAAGGTCTATGTAAATCAAAATCTTCATAGTTGCTTGATTGATAGGTATTTACATTCATAAAACCTGCCTCAATAGATTTATTGATTTCATTTTTTAACTCTTCCACAGAGCCAATGCAAATTTCTTCGTCTCCGTCTTCTGTTCGCCATATTGGGAGCGGTGTCCCCCAGTAACGCGAGCGGGATAAATTCCAATCTACCAAATTTTCCAGCCAATTACCAAATCGCCCGCTTCCTGTTGCTTCGGGTTTCCACGTAATCGTTTTATTGAGTTCAATCATACGCTCTTTGACCGCCGTTGTGCGGATAAACCAACTGTCTAACGGATAATAAAGTACAGGTTTATCTGTTCGCCAACAATGCGGATAATTGTGAGTATGTTTCTCAATTTTAAACACTTTATCTTGCATTTTGAGCATCACACATAAATCTACATCCAAAGTAGGGTCTTTGTCGGTCAATTTAGGGTCATAAGCATTCTTTACAAATCGTCCCGCATATTCGCTGTATAAATCTACATTGACATATTTTTCTACAAAATTTCTATCTAAATCGCAGATATTAAAGAACTTACCTGTTAAATCCACCATTGGCACTTGTTTTTCATTTTTATCCAACAAAAACAGGGGAACAATGCCGTTTTGCTTTGCTACGCGGTCATCGTCCGAGCCAAAAGTGGGCGCAATGTGCACAATTCCTGTCCCATCTTCGGTAGTAACAAAATCACCGGCAATAATACGAAAAGCATACTCCTTTTTTAAGTCCCTTTGAGGGGGATTCTGGGGGCTCACCCACGGTATCAATTGCTCATATTTTAATCCCACCAACTTTTCTCCTTTTGTTTGTGCAATAACTGCAAATGGAATCTCTTTATCCCCCGCTTTATAATCTTCAAACTTTAAATCGGCATTTTTTTGCGGAAAATAAACATCTAACAACGCTTTTGCCAATATGACCAAAATGGGTTTGCCTGAATAAGGATTAAAAGTCTTAACTAACAGATAATCAATGTTATTACCTACTGCCAATGCAGTATTGGAGGGCAAAGTCCATGGCGTAGTTGTCCATGCCAAAAAGTACAGATTATCTGGTATATAATCGTCATTTTCCTCAAATCCCCATGGACAGGGGAATTTTTGGTCGGTGCGAACTTTAAATTGTGCCACGCAAGTAGTATCTTTTACGTCTCGGTAACAGCCGGGCATGTTCAATTCATGCGAACTCAATCCCGTTCCTGCCGCCGGTGAATAAGGCTGAATAGTGTATCCTTTGTACAACCATCCTTTTTTGTAAATAATTGATAATAAGTACCATAATGTTTCTATATATTCATTTTTGAATGTAATATATGGGTGAGACAAATCCACCCAATAGCCCATTTTTACTGTTAGGTCGTCCCACATATCCTTATATTTCATCACCTCTGCACGGCAAGCATTATTATACTCCTCAACGCTTATTTTTTTGCCAATATCTTCTTTGGTGATGCCCAAATTTTTTTCAACGCCTAATTCGACCGGCAATCCGTGTGTATCCCAGCCTGCTTTGCGTTTTACATAAAATCCTTTTTGCGTTTTATAGCGACAAAAAATATCTTTTATTGCTCTTGCCATCACATGGTGTATCCCCGGTTGTCCGTTGGCGGACGGCGGTCCTTCATAAAAAACAAAATCAGGTTTCCCCTCTCGTAATGACATACTTTGCAAAAAAGTATTTTCTTTTTGCCATTTTTGTAAAATATCTTCTGCTAACTGTGTCAAATTCAGTCGTTGATATTCTTTGTATTTTTTATCCATTCTGCTATTTTCTTAATCTTTTTGAATACCTTTTTACAAAAATACACCTTTTTGTCAATTAAAAATTAAAAACCTTTTTTTTCAGAGTGTAGAGTGAAGAGTGTAGATTTTTTTGCATTGTCTGAACTATGATTTGGAATGATTTGAATGATTTTTGTGATTTCACAAATCAAAGTTCAGACAAAATTTTTGTCTTCACATTTTTAATTTTTAATTGACAAAAAGGTGTATCTTTGTAATTTAAAAGAATAGAATTTAAATGCAAACAGATACTTTAACAGCGATTTCGCCAATAGATGGGCGTTATTACAATGGAATATCGGCACTTTCGGACTATTTTTCCGAATTGTCGCTCATAAAAGCAAGAGTTTTTGTGGAAATTGAATATTTTATCGCACTATGCGAACAAAAATTACCACAATTGGCAGGTATTGATAATGCTCATATTGAAAAAATACAAAATATTTATTTATCTTTTTCTAATGATAATGCTTTGGAAATCAAAGAGATAGAAAAAACTACCAATCATGATGTTAAAGCAGTTGAATATTTTTTAAAAAAACATTTTGATACTTTGGGATTGCAAAAATATTGCGAATTTATTCATTTTGGGCTTACTTCGCAAGATATTAACAACACGGCTATGCCTTATTTACTCAAAACAATGTTGGAACATGTATATTTTCCCAAAATAGAAACACTTACGTTGAAATTGAGCGATATGGCAACGCAGTGGAAAGATGTACCTATGTTGGCACGCACGCATGGACAGCCGGCGTCGCCAACTCGCCTCGGCAAAGAAATAAAAGTATTTTCTTATCGTTTGGAAAAACAACTTAATGCACTGAAAAACATACCTTTAACTGCAAAATTTGGAGGTGCAACCGGCAACTTCAACGCTCATTATATCGCATATCCTGACATTGATTGGATTAAATTTGCAAACCGCTTTGTTGATGAAAAACTTGGGCTTCAACGAGAACAATACACTACTCAAATATCAAACTATGATGCGTTGGCAGCCATTTTTGACGCACTCAAACGTATCAATACAATTCTCATTGACCTTTGTCGCGATATGTGGCAATATATTTCTATGGAATATTTTAAGCAACAAATCAAAGCGGGGGAAGTTGGCTCGTCTGCTATGCCGCACAAAGTCAATCCGATAGATTTTGAAAATGCAGAAGGAAATCTCGGTATTGCCAATGCGTTGTTTGAATTTTTGTCGGCAAAATTACCTATTTCGCGACTGCAACGAGACCTCACCGATAGCACTGTTACCCGAAATATTGGTGTTCCGATAGCCCATTCTATGATTGCAGTCAATTCATTGATAAAAGGACTTAATAAACTGTTACTCAATGAATTAGCAATAGAAACAGACTTGCAAGAAAATTGGGCTGTGGTCGCAGAAGCCATTCAAACCATATTAAGAAGAGAACAATATCCTCAACCTTATGAGGCATTAAAAGCATTGACACGCGGAAAAGGTAAAATCACCCAAGAAGTTATTCTTCAATTCATTGATACTCTTGATATTAGCGATGAAGTTAAAGCAGAACTCAAAGAGATAACGCCTCAAAATTACACGGGTATTTCTCCCTTTTAAAACATAAAAAATCATGGCAAAAACAAAGACAATGTATTACTGCCAAAATTGCGGGGCACAATCGGCAACATGGATAGGCAAATGCCACAGTTGCGGGCAATGGAACACTTATGTAGAAGAGATTGTACAGCCTGCACATACAGCCTCAAAAAGCAAAATGCAACCCCAAAGTCAAGCACTTTTATTGTCAGAAATTGAAAATACACCCATAACTCGCACATATACAGGTATTTGTGAATTAGACCGTGTTTTAGGAGGAGGCATTGTTCCCGGCTCATTGATTTTGTTGGGCGGCGACCCCGGTATTGGCAAATCAACATTGATGTTGCAATTGGCACTGTCGGTGCAACATACCAAAGTGTTGTATGTTTCCGGCGAAGAGAGTGCATCTCAAATCAAATTGAGGGCTCAACGGCTCAAAAATAATAATCCGCTCTGTTATATTGTTAATGAGACCGATATGGAGGCTATTTTTTCACATATTGAGCAAGTTAAGCCCGATTTGGTGGTTATTGACTCCATTCAAACTTTACATACTGCCAATATAGAATCTTCGGCAGGTACGGTGTCGCAAATTAGAGAAACGGCTGCACAATTGCAACGTTTTGCCAAACAAACCGCAACACCTGTATTTTTAATCGGGCATATCACCAAAGACGGCATGTTGGCGGGTCCAAAGGTGTTGGAACATATTGTAGACGTGGTTTTGCAGTTTGAGGGCGACCGAAATTACGGCTATCGCTTGGTAAGAGTTGCCAAAAATCGCTTTGGTTCCATTGATGAGATTGGTATTTTTGAAATGTTGCAAAGCGGATTAAGGGAGGTTGATAATCCGTCAGAATTGTTGATTTCTCACCGTCAGGTAGATACCACAGGCGTTGGAGTTGCTATCACAATGGAGGGTTTGCGTCCGCTGATGATAGAAGTGCAAGCATTGGTAACGCCTTCGATTTACGGCAATCCACAACGGTCTTCTACCGGCTTTGACGCACGCCGTTTGGGAATGTTGTTGGCGGTAATGGAGAAAAAATGTGGTTATAAATTTACTGTAAAAGATGTTTTTTTCAACATTGCAGGTGGCATAAGGGTGGAAGACCCGGCAGTAGATTTGGCAACTGTTGCGGCTTTGCTTTCTTCGGCATTGGATTCTCCTTTGGGAATAAAAGATTGTTTTGCAGGCGAGATTAGTCTTTCGGGTGAAATTCGCACTGTCAGCCGGATAGAACAACGTATATCGGAGGCAGAAAAATTAGGCTATAATCGCATTTTTATCGCCGAAAATAACCTAAAAACTATTCCAAAAGTCTCTATCCAAATAGTTAAACTCTCAAAAGTCGAAGACCTTGCTATCAAAATAGGAAAAGGAATGCTGTAATTTAGTGGAGAGTGGAAAGTTGGTGCAAAATGAAAAGAATGGAGAATTGAGAATGAATTTTTATCATTTTTTATAACAAATTTATGCAAAAATGCAAAAAAATGCCATAAACTCGCGTCCATTCGGAACAGATATTAAAAAACTACACTCTAACTTTCAACTTATTTATTCTTTTTCCATTGAAAAGTTTTTATAATGTGGAGCATATCTTTTTTAAGATGTGTAATAATGGGGGCTAAAGAGTCGTTTTGTGGCACATTATTGAGATAAAAAGAGGCTCTGAAGAAGTAATTTTTTTCATCTGTGAGCCAAAATTGAAAAGGACAAGCCGCATTATTGCCAATTGTTTCATAAATTTGTCCGAATATATGTTCCGCAGTATCAATGATTTCCGATTGTATCATATCATCTGCTTTGACCATTTGTTTGAGAACAATGGAACGTGTGTCGCTGATAAGGTCAGTTAATTTGGCAGTATCCAATGATATATAATCTGTAAAAATAACAGCATTCTGTTTGGGATACACAAAATTTAACCAATGACTGCTGTTTGCAGGATGTATTTTATCGGGCAAAGCGGCAAGGGAATATTCAAACGAAAACGGCTCATTACCCTCATAGACTGTATAAGTTGTATCGCTCACCGTCAAACGAAAATAGGCTCTCGGCTTTGGCGTGTAAACTTCTTCTTGACAACTGTTGAAAATGCACGCAAAAAATGCAATGACAAAAAGGTGAAATAATGTTTGTGATTGAAAGTTCATTTGTTTAATAATCAGCATTTTGTGGTGTTCTTGGAAATGGTATTACATCTCGAATATTACTCATTCCGGTAACAAAAAGCATTAAACGTTCAAATCCTAATCCAAATCCGCTGTGAGGGGCTGTCCCAAATCGGCGTGTGTCCAAATAGAACTCCAATTCAGCCTCATTCATTTGACGCTCTTTGATAATTTGTTGTAATTTTTCGAGATTTTCTTCTCTTTGTGAGCCTCCAATAATTTCTCCAATTTTTGGGAACAAAACATCCATCGCTCTGACCGTTTTGCCGTCTTGATTTTGTTTCATGTAAAATGCCTTAATTTCTTTTGGATAATCAATCAAAATAACAGGCTTATGAAAGTGATTTTCAACTAAATAACGTTCATGTTCAGACTGTAAATCGGTTCCCCATTCAACTTTAAATTCAAATTTTTTCCCCGATTGCAACAAAATATCTATTGCTTGCGTATAAGTTAATCTAACAAATTCAGTATCAACAGTATCCATTAACCTTTGCAAGAGTTCGTTATCAAACATATCATTTAAAAAGCGAATGTCGTCTAAATTGTGTTCGAGGGCATATTTGATGCAATATTTTATAAATTCTTCCGCCAATTGCATATTGTCTTCGAGTTCATAAAATGCCATTTCGGGTTCAATCATCCAAAATTCTGCCAAATGTCGCGGTGTATTGGAATTTTCGGCACGAAATGTAGGACCAAAAGTGTAAATATTTCCCAACGCCATGGCACAAAGTTCGCCATTGAGTTGCCCCGAAACCGTCAAATGCGTTTCTTTTCCAAAAAAATCTTTACTGTAATCCACATTTCCCTGCTCTGTGCGGGGCGGATTGCCGACATCGAGAGTCGTTACCTCAAACATTTCGCCGGCACCTTCACAATCGGCTCCCGTTATAATCGGTGTATGAATATATACAAATCCTTTGGAATTGAAAAAGTTATGTATCGCAAATGCCAACGCATGTCGCAAGCGTAATACACAGCCAAAATAGTTGGTACGCGGACGTAAATGTGCAATGGTACGCAAAAATTCCATGCTGTGTCCTTTTTTCTGCAAAGGGTAAGTTTCAGGGTTGGCAGTGCCTAATAATTCTATTGTATTAGCCTGAATTTCAACACTTTGACCCTTGCCTAATGATGTTGTTAATTCTCCACTGACAGCAATACATGCTCCTGTTGTGATATTTTTGAGCAAATTTTCATCAAATTTTGCAACATCCGCCACAACTTGTATGCTATGAACTATTGAGCCGTCATTGAGGGCTATAAAATTGACTGCATTATTGCCTCTTTTTGTTCTCACCCATCCTTTGACACTCACTTCTTTGCCCACAGGCATCTCTTTTAATATTTCTGCTATTCGCAACTTCATTTTTATCTAATTATGCTTTAAAAATCTGTTTAATGTTTTGCAAAGATACACGTTTTTTTCAATTAAAAATTTTCAATTAAAAATTACGGCTTTACAAGAATTTTTTTATATAAATTTTATAAAATGTAAAAAAGAACTATTGTTCTGATTTTCTTTAAAGTAGAGTTTTACTTTTCTTCCTTTTAAATCTTTAATATCTCCATTATACTCCATTGTTAAAGTATGAAATCCTTGTAAATTTCCCGATTTTAGATAGTATCGTGTTGTTCCGCGTCTTTTTATATTATAAATTATTGATTATAAATATTTTACGAAATTTATTTTATTCGATTTTAGAACAATTTTCTCCCAAAATGCAAAAAAATCTACACTCTACACTCTACACTCTAAAAAAAGGTTTTTAATTTTTAATTGACAAAAATGTGTATCTTTGTATTTTAGTATATTTGGAATTAAAATAAAGTATTAACACGATAGATATTTCACAGTTATGAAAATAGCACATAATTTCAATGCAGGACCGTGTGTTCTGCCAAAGGAAGCCATCAATGAAGCAATTGAAGGCTTAAAAGATTTTGCAGGTACGGGGATGTCCGTGATAGAAGTTTCTCACCGTTCCAAAGAATGGGATGCAGTTATGCAGGAAACGGAAGCATTATGGAAAGAATTACTCAATATCCCGGATGGATATAAAGTATTATTCCTTGGGGGCGGTGCATCTTTGCAGTTTTTGATGGTAGCGATGAACTTTTTGGAAAAGAAAGCCGCTTATTTAGAAACAGGTGTTTGGGCAAAAAAAGCACTCAAAGAAGCCAAAGGTATAGGAGAGGCTGTTTGTGTAGCCTCTTCTGCGGATACAACTTATAATTACATTCCCAAAGGATATGTTATTCCTGATGATGCGGATTATTTCCACATCACTACCAATAACACCATCTATGGGACTGAAATTAGGGAGGATTATAATTGTCCTATTCCGTTGATAGCCGATATGTCGTCTGACATTATGAGCCGTCCGGTTGATGTTTCAAAATATACGCTCATTTATGGAGGTGCGCAAAAAAATGTAGGACCTGCGGGCGTAACTTTTGTGATAGTCAAAGAGTCTGCTTTGGGCAAAGTGAGCCGTTATTTACCCACAATGCTCAATTATCAAACACATGTAGACAACAGTTCAATGTTTAACACACCGCCTGTATTTTCTATTTATATGATGAATTTAACGCTCAAATGGATTAAAAAATTGGGCGGTTTATCTGTAATTGAGAAAATGAATGCACAAAAAGCAGGTTTATTGTATGATGAGATAGACCGCAATTCGCTTTTTGTAGGTACGGCGAAAAAAGAAGACCGTTCTCGCATGAATGTATGTTTTGTAATGGCAGAGGGCTACAAGGATAAGGAAGAGGCTTTTATGGCATTTGCAAAAGAGCGTGGCATGGTGGGTGTCAAAGGACATCGATCTGTCGGCGGTTTCAGAGCCTCGCTTTATAATGCTTGCCCAAAAGAAAGCGTAGAAGCATTGGTGGCTTGCATGCAAGAATTTGAACGTCTCAACAAATAAATTGCTTGATTATGAAAATATTAGTTGCGACAGAAAAGCCGTTTGCCAAAGAAGCAACAGACGGCATTCGACAAATTGTTGAAAATTCGGGCAATGAATTGTCTTTGTTGGAAAAATATACGGATGTAAATGATTTTTACAAAGCCGTTGCGGATGCTCACGCATTGATAGTTCGTTCCGATAAAGTTACGGCAGAGGTCATTAAGGCGGCACAAAAATTGCAAATTGTTGTTCGAGCAGGAGCAGGCTATGACAATATTGATACAGCAGCCTGCACAGCCCGCAATATAGTGGCAATGAACACGCCCGGACAGAACTCCAACGCTGTTGCCGAATTAGCCATAGGTTTAATGATTTATATGTACCGCAATACTTTTACACCCGGTACAGGGCATGAACTAAAAGGCAAAAAATTAGGCATACATGCGTGCGGAAATATTGGCAGATTGGTGGCATCTATTGCCAAAGGATTTGGAATGGAAGTATATGGTTATGACCCATTTATATCCGCTGATTATCTAAAAGCAAATGGAATTATTCCACTTTCTTCTGCCCAAGAATTGTATTCCACTTGTCATTTTGTATCATTGCATATTCCGGCAACAGAAGAGACCAAAAAATCAATTGGTTATGAACTTTTATCTAAAATGCCCAAAAATGGCTGTTTAATCAATACTGCCCGTGAAGCAGTTATCAATGAGCCTGAACTGGTCAAAGCGATGGAAGAGAGACCCGATTTGAAATATGGCTCGGATATGATGCCCTCAAATGCAGTCGAAATGAAAGAAAAATTTGGCAACCGCTTTTTCGCAACTCCTAAAAAAATGGGAGCAGAAACCGCCGAAGCCAATATTAACGCAGGATTGGCAGCCGCTAATCAAATTGTTAAATTTTTCCAAACAGGGGACACTACATTTAAAGTAAATTAAGTCTATTAGAGTTGTCATAATTATTCAGAAAACAGGGGAAGGACAATGTTTTTTCCCTGTTTTTCATTTTTTTTTGCAACTTTTAGAACAATTTTCTCCAAAAATGCAAAAAAATCTACACTCTACACTCTATACTCTAAAAAAAAGTTTTTTAATTTTTAATTGACAAAAAAGTGTATCTTTGCAAAACATTTTTTTCAAAATGAATATAATAAAAAAAGGTCAATTAAATCGAAGATTATCGCGGTTTTTAAAGCAAAAAGACCGGCGCGAAGTGAAGTTTTGTTCTCTCGAAGATGCAAAGAGAGTACAGTTGTTTGTTACATGTCCGTCTCATAATATGGCATGGGAACTCAACGCTGTAGTCAATAAGTTGTTTCAGGCAGGGAAAGAAGTTCAATTGTGCTGTTTTTCAAACGGAAAAACCTGTAAATCAGTGGAGTGTAAAAGCAATTTGCAACTCAGTAAGCGAGATATTTCGTTCTTTGGAACGTTAAAATCACGCACTAAAAAGCAATTGCAGCAATATAGAAGCGATATATTTATTGATATGGACATGACCGCCAATATAGAAACTTTGTTTTTGAAAACGTATAGCAATACGGCGTTTCGGATAGGCAGAACGTCCTCATTATCAATTTATTATGATTTTATAGTCCTTTGTAATGAAAAATACTCATTAGACGATTTTGTAAAAAATGTAGGCATTTATACAAAGAAATTTAAAGAAAATAATTGATATATATAAATAAAAAAATACAAATTGAGATGAATAAAAAAAGTTTAAAAACATTGTTGGTAATCTCATCTATTATGTTGAGTTACAGCGGAGTACAAGCATGTACTAATTTTTTAATTACAGCGGGCGCCTCCAAAGATGGTTCCACATTTGTAACCTATGCAGCGGATTCACACACGCTTTACGGCGAGTTGTATTATCGTCCGGCAGCCACTTATTCGGAAGGCACAATGATGGACGTTTATGAGTGGGACACAGGCAAAAAACTGGGTCAAATTCGGCAGGCTACAAAGACTTATTCGGTAGTCGGCAATATGAACGAACATCAATTGGTCATAGGTGAAACCACTTACGGCGGCATTGAAGAATTGCACGACAAAGATGGTCTCATTGACTATGGTAGCCTCATTTACATCACTTTACAAAGAGCCAAAAATTGCAGAGAAGCCATTAAAATTATGGCAGAATTGATAGCAGAATACGGCTATTGCAGTGAGGGTGAATCTTTCTCATTGGCAGACGGAAAAGAAGTTTGGATTTGGGAAATGATAGGCACCGGTAAAAAAGTTTTGGACAAAAATGGTAATCCTGATGCCAAAAAGAACTTCAAAAGTGCAGTTTGGGTCGCTCGACGCATCCCAGACGGATACATTTGCGGACACGCTAATCAGGCACGCATTACCACTTTCCCAAAAGAAGACGGCAAAACGTCCATTAGTTCCAAAAATTTATCCAAAATTATGTTGCCGACAGTTGAAACGGTTTATTTTTCCGAAGTTATCAACTATGCACGCAATATAGGTCTGTATTCAGGCACGGATGAGGCTTTTAGTTTTTCAGATGTGTACAATCCTGTTACCTTTTCGGGTGCAAGATATTGTGAATCAAGAGTTTGGGCTGCATTTATGCACGCAAGTCCTTCTCAAATGAAACAATATGAAGATTATGCACGTGGCGAAAATCTCAAACATCGCATGCCTTTGTGGATAAAACCCGATAAATTGCTGGGTGTTGAGGATGTAATGTCGTTGATGAGAGACCATTTTGAAGGCACATCTATGGATATGACCAAAGATGTAGGTGCCGGTCCATACGCTTGCCCTTATCGCTGGAGACCAATGGAATGGACTTGTGAAGGCGGTAAATATTTGCACGAAAGAGCCACCTCTACACAGCAAACCGGATTTTCATTTGTCGCTCAAAGCCGTTCAAAATATCCGGCGCAAGTAGGAGGTGTATTTTGGTTTGGCGTAGATGACACATATTCAACAGTTTACATGCCCATCTTTTGCGGAATTACACAAATTCCTTATGCTATCAAAGAAGGCAATGGAAATATGTTGCATTATTCTTCCACGTCTGCATTTTGGTTGTTTAATCAAGTGTCCAATTTTGCCTATTCTCGTTACAGTGATATGATTGTAGACATTCAAAAGGTGCAAAAGGAACTTGAATCCGATTTTATATCACAAGTAAATGCAAATACGGATAAATTTGTTGCTTTATGGAAACAAGATACTGCCAAATGTATTGTAGCATTGAATGGATTTTCCAATAAAGCGGTTGCGGAAACATTTAACAAATGGAAATCATTGTCGGAATATTTATTAGTTAAATACATGGACGGCAATGTAAAAAAGGAAAAAGACGGCAAATTTTTGGACAACGGATTTGACCCCAAACAGCCACAACAGCCTGAACATCCGCAATATCCGCAATGGTACTACAAGTTCATTATTGATAATGCAGGTCATAATTTGAGATATTTAGAAGACGAGAAAAAATAATATTATTTCGCATAGGGGGTGCATGAGTAATATCGTGCATCTCCATTTTTTTTTATTTAATTAAAAGATACTGAATTAGATTGATGTTTTTAAGAATTTTAGGATGTGGCTCTGCTACACCGACTACGTTGCGCAATCCGAGTGCTTTTTTATTGACTTTTGAGAATAAAAAGCGTATTTTTTTGATAGATTGTAGCGAAGGGACACAGTTAAGAATGCGTGCAAATGGCGTTAGGATGCAAAATATTACCCATATTTTTATTTCGCATTTGCACGGCGACCATTTTTTTGGCTTAATAGGCTTACTTTCAACACAAAGTTTGCTCGGACGCACAGAGCCCATACATATTTTTGCCCATAAACCTTTGAAAAAAATCATCAATATGCAATTAAAAATTGAAAAATCTCGCCTTACTTTTCCACTCATTTTTCACCCCCTGAAAAAGAGTAAAAAAGCCAGCGTAATTTGGTCAGAAAAAGAATTGGAAATCGTTACTTTTCCACTTTTGCACAGCATCCCTGCCAATGGATTTATTTTTAAAGAAAAAAAAGTAAGCGTCAAAATAAAACCTGAATTGCTCGCCAAACATAGCCTCACTACCAAACAAAAAGGCAAAGTTATTAGAGGACACGATTACATTACTCACAGAGGCGAAGTGTTTAAAAATAAAGATATTACATATATTGAAGAAAAAATAAAAAGTTTTTCCTATTGCTCCGACACTGCATACACGGAAAGTTTTATTGACTACATAAAAGGAACTGATTTGTTGTACCACGAGGCTACATTTATGGAAGATTTAGCCGAAGTAGCCGCAAAAAAACAACACTCTACCGCCAAACAAGCCGCTGCAGTTGCACTCAAAGCAGACGCAAAACAGTTGTTGATAGGTCATTATTCTGCCCGCTATGTCAACATACATCCTCTACTCGAAGAAGCACAATCTATCTTCCCCAACACCATCGCAGCACAAGAAGGACATATAGAACAAATATAAAGGGACAAAAAGGTGAAAGGTGCAGGGTAAATTTTTTGTCTGATTTTAGAACGTTTTGGTACGAAAATGCAAAAAAGAAAGAACTCAATATTAACCGTTCCATAAAATTATTAAAAAAAATGATTAATAAAAAATACAATAAATCATATAAATTAGCCGTTATATATAAAAAGAATAAAAAATAAATACAAATGATACTAAAAAATAGAAATTTAATATCTATTGCTGATTTTAGTAAAGATGAGTATCATCATATTTTAAAATTGGCAGAAGGCTTTGAGAATCAGCCTGTTTCGGATATAGCAAAAGGCAAAGTAGTTGCCACACTTTTTTTTGAGCCTTCCACACGGACAAGGTTAAGTTTTGAGAGTGCTGCCGCCCGCATGGGAGCGGCATTGATTGGATTTTCTGACGCTTCCAACTCCTCCACCGCAAAAGGTGAAAGTTTAGCAGATACCATTCGCACGGTCAGTTGTTACGCAGATATAATTGTTATGCGGCACCCTTTGGAAGGGGCTGCTCGCTTGGCAAGCGATGTCGCAACAGTGCCTATTATCAATGCAGGAGATGGTGCAAATCAACATCCTACACAGTGTATGTTGGATTTATATTCCATTCTCAAAACACAGGGAACGCTTGATAATCTGAATATTGCGTTAGTTGGAGACCTCAAATACGGACGCACTGTGCATTCTTTGGTAGAGGCGATGTGTAACTACAACACCACTTTTCATTTGGTGTCGCCATTGAGCCTCAAATTGCCATCGGTGGTTAAAATGCACATTAAGGAGCATCAACTTGTATATCATCAATATACAGACCTTTTGGAGGCAATAGAAAAAGCCGATATTTTGTACATGACGCGCGTGCAAAGGGAAAGATTTTTAGATATTCAAGATTATGAAAAGGTAAAAAATGCCTATATTTTAGAAAAATCAATGCTCAAAAACAGCAAACCCAATCTTAAAGTGTTGCATCCGCTGCCACGTGTGAACGAAATCAGCACGGATGTTGATAACACACCGCAAGCCTATTATTTTCAACAAGCACAAAATGGGGTCTATGTTCGACAAGCATTGATAGCCGCTATTTTAGGTTTAAAATAAATTATGTAACTTATTTATACTCAATTGTTTATGATGAAAAAAGAATTAGTCGTATCCGCAATTAAAAATGGAACAGTTATTGACCATATTCCTGCCGATAAATTGTTTCAAGTCGCCAAAACTTTGAATTTGATGAACGAAAGTTCGCAAGTTTTGCTGGCAAACAATTTAGACAGCCAAAAAATAGGCAAAAAAGGCATTATTAAGTGTCAAGATATATATTTACAGCAGTCTGAAATCAATAAAATTGCATTGGTAGCCCCGTCTGCGACGCTGATTTCTATCCGCGACTATAGTGTAGTGGAAAAAATCAATGTCGGTATCCCCGATTACATTGAAGGGACGGTCAAATGTTTCAACCCAAAGTGCATTACCAATAATGAAAATGTATTGCCAAAATATAACGTTATTGATAAAGCAGATTTGAAACTGCAATGTTGCTATTGCCAAAAAATTACCAAAAAAGACACTTTGACATTTCTGTAAAAAGAGGAATGTTTTGGTGATTTTTTTGTTGTTTTTGAGTAAAAAAAAGCATTTTTAGATGAAATTTTTGCAAAAATTAGGAAAATCTTTGATGTTGCCGGTGGCAATTTTGCCTGTGGCGGCGATTTTGACAGGCATTGGCTATTGGATTGAAAGTGCAAGCGGCAACAGCGGCAATACAATTGCTGTTTTTCTAAATACCGCCGGCGGTGCAATATTGACTGCCATACCCCTTTTGTTTGCCATTGGAGTATCCATTGGAATGGCAAATCAAACAGACGGCACTTCTGCATTGGCAGGTTTAGTGTCTTGGTTAGTAGTAACGCAATTGCTTGACCCTGAGGTAATTATGTCAATAAATGGATTAGCATCTATTGACCTTGTACATCCTGCCTATGCCAAAATTTCCAATGTTTTTATCGGTATCATTTGCGGTTTGACGGGTGCATTTTCGTACAATAAGTTCAAAGAGGTGCAATTGCCCAGTGGCTTGGCATTTTTTTCGGGCAAAAGGTGTGTTGCCATTGTTACGGGAGGCATTTCTATTGTCATTGCAGGGATATTGTATTTTGTCTGGGTGCCTGTTTTTCAAGGACTTACAACGTTTGGAGAAGCCATAGCCTCATTAGGCGCCTTGGGAGCAGGGATTTACGGTTTTTTCAATCGTTTGTTGATACCTTTTGGCTTGCATCATGCTCTCAATTCGGTATTTTGGTTCGATATTGCGGGCATCAATGATTTGGGTAATTTTCTCAACGGTAAGGGTGTTTTTGGTGTTACGGGGCAATATATGACCGGATTTTTTCCGGTGATGATGTTTGGTATTCCCGGTGCGGCATTGGCGATGTATCACACTGCCCATTCACGCAACAAAAAAATGGCGGCAGGACTTTTGCTTTCTGCATCTGTGGCATCGTTTTTGACAGGTGTTACCGAGCCGTTTGAGTTTGCGTTTATGTTTTTATCGCCGATTTTGTATCTCATTCATGCGGTTTTCTTTGGAATTTCGTTGGCAATTTCGGCTATTTTGCCGGTGAGAATGGGATTTGGCTTTTCGGGCGGATTTATTGATTTGATTTTGAATTGGAACAATCCTTTGGCTGAAAATCCATGGCTCATTTTTGTTATGGGAATTGCATGGTTTTCAATATATTATATTGTTTTCAGAGTCTTAATTCAAAAATTTCATCTCAAAACGCCCGGACGTGAAGATGGAAATATGCTAAATACCTATAAATCAAAGAAATACAAAGAAAATAATTTTACTTTTCAAGCAGGAAAAATTATTGAAGGTTTAGGTGGAAAAGCAAATATATCAGATATTGACAGTTGCATCACCCGCTTGCGAATTGAAGTTGCAGATATGCAGTATGTTGCTGAAAATCAATTGATTAACGCAGGTGCAAAAGGGGTTATAAAACTTTCTAAAAATTCATTGCAAATTATTGTCGGCTTAAATGCTCAATTTATTGCAAATGCTATCAAAAATATACTCAAAAATCAAAATTTAGAAGAAAAAGATGCAATTTTAGAAAAAAATGATATAAATATCTCAAAAACAACAATTTATGCACCTGCAAAAGGAGAATTTATTGCACTAAAAGATGTACCTGATGCCACTTTTGCCAATGGCATTATGGGTGAAGGCATTGCTATTGTGCCGTCAGAAGGCAAAATTGTTGCTCCTTTTGACGGCATTATAGAGCAAATCTTTCCCGCCGGTCATGCGGTTGTTATCAAAAGCAAAACAGGGGCGCAAGTGCTGATACACATTGGTTTAGATACCGTGCAACTCAAAGGGGAAGGCTTTCATAAACATGTTCAAACCGGCGACAAGGTGTCCAAAGGTGATGTTTTGATAAACATGGATTTGGATTTATTGCTCTCCAAAGGCTACAATACAATTACGCCTATTGTTGTTGTAAATGCCTCCGATTTTGCAGATTTTAGAACAAAAGTATTCAAAAATATAAATTTTGGAGATATAATTATCCATTTAAAATAAAAATTATGGTAAAGATTGAAAATCACGTAATTAAAGACCCGATAGGAGTTCATGCACGTCCTGCCGGGCAATTGGTGGCACTGCTAAAACCGTTCTCGTCCACCGTAATGCTCGAACATAATGGCAATATTCAAAACGCCAAAAGTCTTATTGCCTTGCTCAAAATGAGCATCCAAAATAATGACAATATTTCTTTTATCATCGAAGGTACAGACGAAAATGAAACCCAAATCGCACTGAAAATCTTTTTAGAAAACAATTTTTAAAAATTTTAGAGTGTAGAGTGTAGATTTTAGATTTTTTTT
>JAISTU010000066.1 GCA_031272415.1 Bacteroidales bacterium
TCTGTCAAAAGTTTTGACATCGAATTTAAAACTTCCGTATTCGGATAGTCCAAACTATAATCATCTGTAATCCCCTCACGCAGAGTTAAATAGCCACTTTGGTAAAGAAATTTTTCAGGGCTTGCATTATCAATTTCACCCGGATTTTCTGCAAACTCCATAGAAATAGGAAAATCACGAAATTGCTCAACAGTTAAATACCTGTCTTTCAAGTAATTAGCGATTACACTGGGCGTACCGGACTCAAACCAAAAATTAGAAAACCTTTTCTTCGCAAAAAACAGCAATGTAGAATATGGATTGTACAATCTATGAATGCCGTCAAAGCAAAAACCATCATAATAATTACGTATTTTATTCATCAATTCATCTGTGGTGATTTGCATTGATTCGGCTGTATCTTGCAGATAATCAGGAAAATATGTTTTAATTTCTTCTTCTGTGTAGCCACACATTTGCCCATATCTTTGGTCAAAAGAAACATCAGTAATGTTGTTTAAAGTAGAAAAAACACCCACTCTGGCAATTTTGGAAATGCCAGTTAAAAAAACAAATTTTACGCACTCCTCATTTGCTTTAATTTGGATATAAAAGTTCCGAAGCATGTTTTTGATGTCTTTTATCAATCTTTCTGACTCGAACAGATTGTCTAACAGCGGTTTATCGTACTCGTCAATTAAAATGACCACCTTTGAATTATGTTTTTCATAGAGAGTCAAAATCAACTCCCTAAAAGCATCACCGGCAGAAGACGTTGTTTGCAATAGTACTCCATTTTTTTTCCCACATTCTTGCACTATTTTAAGCAACGATTCTTTCATTATAGCCATCCCATCTGTAGTTGCTATAGAACTTATATCCAATCTAATAACGGGCGATGGCTGAAAATCGGCTCTATTTAGCCATTCTTCAGCGTATAAACCCTTAAAAAGTTCTTTTCTACCCTGAAACAAAGCCTCAAAAGTAGAAATGGTTAGCGTTTTGCCAAATCTACGTGGACGTGTAAAAAAATATAACTCTCCCTGCTCAATCAAATCAATCAAATACTTGGTCTTATCTACATAAACCAAATTATTGTTGATTAACTTCTCAAATACTTGTATCCCAAGTGGTAACCTTTTTCTTCCTGTCTCCATAATCAAAAAATTTTATCTATTTATACAAATTTTTATTGCTGTTCGTTTTTTACTAAATTGCAAAAATACACAATTTTTTGAATGGAGAATTGAAAATGGAAAATGGAGAATTTTGTCCATTTTTAGAACAAATTTATTCCAAAATGCAAAAAAAACACTCTCCACTCTCTACTCTCAACTTTTCTTACTGTTTCACTACCTTTTTAATTTCCACTTTCTTTTCGCTCACCGCTCTCAAAATATACATCGCATTGGAAAGGCTGCGTAAATCGCCGTTATCAGACACCTTTCTGCCAAGCATGTCAAACGCTTCCAATTTCGCGTCTTCTAAGGCGGTGTAAACGTTTTGCTCAATTTGTTTGATGAGCGTGTTGCCTCTTTCGCGGGCGGGAACGTCGAGGTTAAATTGGTCGGGGATAGTATTGTTGATATAACGCAATTTAAAGTCGTAATGATGCGTATATTCGTTTAAAGAAAGCGTAAAAACATAAGGCGCATATTCGGCGGGCGGTGTAGCATCCGCAGACCACGGCGCAATCAATAAATATTTTCCGGGGAAATATTTTGACTCCACAAACTTACCGCTTTGCCAACCATAAGATGTTATGTCGCCAGCAGAGATAATTGTCCTATCAAGAACAAAACCTCCGTCACAATATCCATAAGTGTCTAAACATTCATTTATTACGTCTATTATATCCTGTGTAGTTTGAGTTGTTTTCCCAGAATTTTGTCTTAACCGAGATAGACCATTAATGGAGTCTTCACTAATGTAATTATTTAGAGAAACTATTGGAACATAGGTTTTCCAATTAAATGAACACAATGGCAGGTTTTCCTCTGGTAATGCAGGATTTAAAAGGCAATCATCTGTATAATGTTCGTATATAAAGAATGTAATGTCGTCCTCATGTGCGCTGTCCTTGTGCTGTTTTATGGGTGCCTTATCCATATTGGCAAATACATTCTTTAATTCTTTAAAAGAATATTCTTTGCCGTCAAAAGTCGCCGTGTTGGTGCCAAGATTAAGAAGCAACTTCGGCGGCTCTTGTGCATTTGCGTATTGCACGCTAAACAAGCCTATTAAGGCTACTGCTACTAACAATTTCTTCATTTTATTTCTCCTTTATTTTATTATTAAATTTTTATTTATTACACTCTAATACGTTTACAGTTGGCGCGCCGCCACTGTAGCGGAATTTAAAATCCCTAACGCATGCATTCGATACGCCATATTTTAAATTATCATTGCCATATTTACAAGTATATGATACAGACTCTCCGCACCATTCTTCATTGCCATGATTGTCTGTATGCTTCTTGCTGCAATAATAAAACCCAAAATTTCTATAAGAAACATCGTAAATTGTGTATTTATAATTATTATACGCTACGGTATCATCTAAAATACACTGCCCCGTTTGTGACATTTCGCCGCAAGCATTAATTATTTTTTGTGATAGTGGTGCATTATTATAAGCATTTTTAACGGCAGGCGAGCAAAACGGGATTGTTATAAAGCCCGCAGAATCGCAACCGGTGTATTTTGGTTGGACATAACTTGCATTGCCACTGTCTGTGAATGCATTAGAAATGTTGGTTATGCCATATGCCGCATTAACATCGACTATGCCATCGCCGTTGGAGTCAACAGTATTCCAAAAATAAATTTCACTATTAAACGGATATTTTGCCAAATATGTGCCGGAGCAAGGCGAGTTGGGTTGCGCATAGCCATAATTACCATAACTATTATAAGAAGTATGACTGTCCAAATCCCAACATAATTTCCTATGTGAGGTAAAAAAACTGACTATTGTGTGGTCATCCGTTGAGGCAATGCCAGGTTTATGGACATAACTGTTCATATTGCCTCTTTCCGAAACAGTGGTAGTTGTGGGCTGATTTAAACACACTTTCAAATTACCACTATTAACAATAACCTGATTGCTTAACCTTGAGCCGCCATTATCAACTATGAATTTAAAAGGCGTTTTCACGGCATACATAGATTTAGCTGTCAAATTATTATCGTAAGCACCGCCAACGTAAACACTGGCAGTAGTTGGTGGGTTTGTTGGGGCAATATAATCCGCATGATTGCCTGAAGGCTCTTCGTCTGCTGTGCCTTCAAATACAGCCTTGCGTTGGACGACTCTGTCTTCGGCAACGCAACTATAAGTTGAAGAAGACACTTTTTTCCCCGCCGGACAAGCACAAGAACAAGATGAAATATTCCAAGTGCCCCCGCTGGAACCTACAATTTGAAATGCACGTAACTGCTTGATTATCAAGCAGTTGGGGGGGGGGGGTAAATGCTTGATAATCAGACAATTGCATAGCAATAGCGTACTTCCCGGCATCTTCTCCTAAACGAGCGACACTTAAAGCACCTTTTCTACACATTACCCCAGCACTTTCGCTGTACTTTAAATTTTGACTGATTTTATCAACCATATTACTTTTTCCTGTTAAAAATTTGATTATACTTTTTACATGTTTTGCAAAGATACACTTTTTTTTTGATACAAAAGTTAATTTTGCGAAAAAAAAATTGCAATTATTTTATATTTTGTTGTTTGTCAAGGAAATAATTTTTTTTAACTCTTTTTTGTGTTTTTTATGAAATATGATAAAAAAACGGTAATTTTGCAATTGAGATGCTTTTTTGTGTAAATATATTAACTTTAAAATCAGGACATCATGTAAATTAAATTATAAAAATGTAATAATAAATTGCCAATCTTTGAATTTTTTATTATCAAGATTTAAAAAATATGCCAAAGGGGTATATTTTCGAGCAATTTCCAAAAAACCGCTTTGTGAAAAAATAAAAATATAATTACTAGAAGTGGTATAAGTGTATGTATCTAATAATGAGCATTTTTCTATACAACCTAAGGCAGAGTTATAAAATGAAAATGATTTTCGCCCGTTGGCTACTTTTTCAAAAAGTTGTTTATCTAAATTTGTGATTATATTTCCGTAAGTATCAACATGTTGGCAATAAAAAGTAATTTTAT
>JAISTU010000067.1 GCA_031272415.1 Bacteroidales bacterium
CAAAAATAAAGTAAACAACTGTCAAATTGCGAAATATATTTTAACAATTGTTGAGGTGTAACTGCATAAAAATGAGTAGAATCAAAAGTTGTCGGCAACATTTGTCCGCGCATAAAAAAGTTAATATTACTTTTTTCGCTGTCAGTTAATAGTGAATAACCACTTTTATTCCCGTCATATTCAGGTTTATACGCATGAATTTCCAAACTGAAACAACCAACAAGTAAAATGCTTGCTGTTAATACTGTGAGTGATAATTGTAACTTCTTTATAATGAATATTTTATAAAAGTTTAATTTGTTTGTTTGTTAATATTTTTTCGCCATTTTCAAATTTTTCAAACTTTCCTTGTTTGAAAATCCAGAAAGTAGAATACTTTTTATCTGTTATGGGTGGCACGGATAACGTTTGCTTAAAAACAGATTCATATTTTGCGACTTCATTTGTTTGGTAGTACTGTTCATTGATAGAAAAAACAGGGAATTGACCATAAATGGCATCCCGAACTATGTCAAAAGAGGAATATTTTCTCAACAAAATAATGTATTTATAGTGATTTTTTTGGCAATATTGCTCAATAGCCATCGGAAAAACGCAATATTTACCATGACATTCCTGATTCCAGGCATACACTAAACAACTGTCATATTGCTCCATGTACGCTTGCAATTGCAATGCATTCACTGCATATATTATACTTGTATCTTTACATTTTGTTGCAATTGTATCTTCGGCAGACAAAAAAACGATTGACTTTTTATCCAAATTAGTCAGTTTATCATAATTGCTATAATATCCTGTTTTATTCACCACAAAAGTTATTTTACAGGAACCCATGCTTAAAATCAGCAACCCAATCATCGATATGTTTCTAAATCTTATCATAATTTCTTCTATTCTGATTTTTTTCTGTTAATAATTCTTCAATTTTCTGCACCCCCTCCAAACAGGTTGTTAACCATTTTACAAAGATACACAAAAAAAATGGAACTTTAAAAAAACAGGAAAAAATGCCAAAGTAATAATAGAAGATTTTCTCATCCAAACAGCCATTCGGTTATTAACAACAACAAATAAAACCATTGGGGACATTGCTTTATATATAGGTTTTTACACGATATCCTCATTTTGTAAGTTTTTCAAACGTTATACAGGAATATCCCCAACAGAATATAGAAAAAAGTATCGTCGTTGAAAGTTGTTTGTCTGAACTTTGATTTTCGTATGATGGGTGTGATTATTATGATTTTAGGTAATCGCACAAATCATAAAAATCATTCCAAATCATAGTTCAGACAAAATGCAAAAAAAATAGAAAAATCTACACTCTACACCCTAAAAAAAGTTTTTTTAATTTTTAATTGACAAAAAAGTGTATCTTTGTAAAATTGAAAACGTAAAAGTTGTATTTTGAATTTAAAATTAAGATAGAATGAAAGATACCCCCATCAAATATGAAGTTGTACGGCAAAAGATTGCCGAAAGTGGACTCAAAAGTATAGGTTGCGCCTCTATTAGAGAAGTAAAACGTTTAATTACTCAAATAGAAGATGCGACAGGAGAAAAATTTATCCGCATGGAGATGGGCATACCCGGATTGCCGGCGGTTCAAATTGGTGTAGATGCACAAATTGAGGCTCTAAAATGCGGAAAAGCAGCCATTTATCCCGACATAGAAGGAATACCTGAACTGAAAACAGAAATGTCAAAATTTTGTAAAAACTTCCTTGATATTGAAGTATCGCCACAAAGTTGTATTCCAACAGTAGGTTCTATGCAAGGCGGTTTTTCTGTCTTTTTGACCATGCAAAGACTTAATAAACAAAAAGATACAACTCTTTTTATTGACCCCGGATTTCCTGTTCAAAAACAACAACACAAAATTTTGGGGGCTAAATTTGAAACTTTTGATGTCTATAATTATCGTGGTGAAAAATTGGAAGCAAAATTGGAAAGTTATCTCAAAAAAGGCAATATTCATTCCATTATTTATTCCAATCCTAACAATCCATCATGGATATGCTTGACAGAGAAGGAGTTACAAATTATTGCCAAAAAAGCCAATCAATATGATGCCATTGTGATAGAAGATTTGGCATATATAGGCATGGATTTTAGGAGCGATATTTCGCAGCCGGGTGTGCCTCCTTATCAGGTTTCTATCAGCAAATATACGGATAAATATGTGTTGTTGATTTCGAGTTCAAAAGCGTTCAGTTATGCGGGCGAGCGTTTGGGAGTAATGGTGATTTCGGATACACTTTTTAATGGGCGTTATCCGGATTTAATTCCTTATTTTGGCACCGATAAATTGGGTCATGCCATGATTTACGGCACTGTTTATAGCCTTTCTTCGGGGACTTCTCATTCGGCTCAATATGCAATGGCGGCTATCTTAAAAGCCTGTAACGAAGGCAGTTACAACTTTGTAGAAGCCTTACGCGATTATGCAGAAAAAGCACACCAAATGAAGAGAATGTTTCTCGAAAACGGTTTTCATTTGGTGTATGATAAAGACGAAGACAAGGCA
Source organism: Bacteroidales bacterium (assembly GCA_031272415.1). GTDB lineage: Bacteria > Bacteroidota > Bacteroidia > Bacteroidales > WCHB1-69 > JAISTU01. Next base: position 2,531 of record JAISTU010000067.1, read on the forward strand.
CTTTCGGACGGATTTTATTTTACAATTGCCTATCCGGGATTGACTGGCGAGCAGTTGTTGGAAGAGTTTTTGTATTACGGAATTAGTGCTATTTCGTTGGCAATTACGGGCAGCGAAAGAACAGAAGGCTTACGGGCATGCGTTTCTTTGGTAGATAAAAAACAATTTCCCGACCTTGAATATAGGCTCAAAAAATTCAATGAGCATCATCAATAAAAAATCTTAATAAATTGATTTTCAGACAAATGAAAAAGATAGTTGATTGTGAAATTAAAGATATATATCCTTGCCACTACAATGATTTTGTGATGCTTGTACATTCACAAGAGTTGAATTTACAAACAGTTGCGGGTCAATTTGCACAAATTTTAGTGGAGGGGGCTCACAACACCTATTTACGGCGTCCGATTTCTATTTGCGATGCGGATATAGAGGCACAAACGATTGCTTTTTATATCCGAATTGTAGGCGATGGTACAGCCCAATTGTCGCGACTGCAAAAGGGTGATTTTGTGAATATTATCTATCCGTTAGGAAATGGATTTTCAACGGAAGGGACACAAAAACCTTTGTTAATCGGTGGTGGTTGCGGAATTGCACCTTTGTTGTTGTTAGCCAAAGCATTAAAAAAGAAAAATATTGAACCTGTTTTATTGGTAGGAGGTCAAACGGAAAATGCTTTAAGATGGATGCAAAACTTTGATAATCAATATATTACATATATTTCTACCGATGATGGTTCTTTGGGAGAAAAAGGGTTGGTAACACAAAATTCAATTTTGCAAAATATACAGCAATTTGATAAAATATATACTTGCGGACCCGAAGCGATGATGAAATCGGCAGCACTTTTGGCAGCAAAATCACAAATTGAGTGCGAAGTATCACTCGAAAATACAATGGCTTGCGGAATTGGAGCATGTTTATGCTGCGTTACAAAAACCGTAGAACAAGGGAATGTGTGCGTTTGCACGGAAGGTCCCGTTTTTAATAGTAAATTTTTAATAAATTATATATAAGTAAAATGATTACAACAATAGTTATCATAGCAGTCGTAGTACTGTTAATATTTTGGATAGTTGCCATTTATAACGGCATGGTTAAAAGCCGTAACACAGTAGACAAAGAATGGCGAAATGTAGATGTGCAATTGGAAAGGCGTTATGCGTTAATTCCCAATTTAGTAGAGACAGTGAAAGGTTATGCCAAGCATGAGCGGGAGACTTTGGAACAGATTACAAGTTATCGTTCTGCTGCAATGTCAGCCACTTCGGTAGCCCAAAAAGCCGCCGCCGACAGCATGCTTACTTCTGCATTGGCAGGTTTGAGAGTGCAATTGGAAGCCTATCCTGACCTCAAAGCCAATACCAATTTTTTAAATTTGCAGGAAGAGTTGTCCTCAACGGAAAATAAAATTGCTTTTTCGAGACAACTTTATAATCAAGTAGTTACGGATTATAACAACAAAATTCAGATTTTTCCTAACACTCTTTTTGCGGGGATGTTTGGATTTAAAGAAAGGGAATTGTTTGAAGCCTCTACCCCCGAAGTTCGTACAGCCCCCAAAGTTTCATTCTAAAACTTAATCATTATGTACGAATTGATAGCCTCCAACAAGCGAAAATCGTGGGTGGTTTTCATTGCAATGGGGCTTTTGTTGATTGGAATTGGTGCAGGTGCAGGTTATATTTTGGGGCAAGAGGAGGGCATTATTATCGGTATTGCGATTGCGGCAGTTGTTTGGATTATACAAGCCGCTGTCGCCTTGGGAGCAGGCTCGCAGGTCGTTTTGCAAGGTTTAAATGCACAATCTATTGAGTCAAAAGATGACCCCGAATTGTACAATATTATTGAAGAGTTGAGCATGGGAGCGGGCGTTGCTATGCCCAAAATTTACATCATTCCTACTCCTGCTTTAAATGCGTTTGCTGCCGGCACAAAGAAAAATAAAAGCATTGTTGCCATTACAAGCGGATTGAGAGGAAAGTTGTCTCGCCCTGAAATTCAAGCAGTTATGGCACATGAGATGTCGCACATTTATAATAGAGATGTTTTGTATCTCACTTTTGCCAGCGTAATGCTTTGTACGATTGTGATAGTGTCGGACTTGCTGATGAGGTACTTTTTTTGGGGCGGAGGCGGCAGACGCAACAATAATCGCAATTCATCAGGTGGCAACAACGGTTATGCACAATTGATAATTTGGATTGTGGTGATTGCATTGGCGATATTGGCACCTTTGTTTGCCCGTTTGTTTTATTTTTCACTTTCACGAAAAAGGGAGTATTTGGCTGATGTTCAAGCAGTTAATTTTACGCGAGACCCGGATGCGTTGGCAAATGCGTTAGAAAAAATTTCGGGCGACCACACGGAATTTAATCCGGGTAAAATGGCGGCTGCGATGTGCATAAATGTGCCTAAATCGCATAAAACGTCTGCCTTTTCCACGCATCCGCCGATTGCCAAGCGAATTGCTATTTTAAGAGCCATGTCGCATGGGACTGATTATCAGACATATTGCAAAGCATACGAGCAAATTATAGGGAAAAATGATTTGCCAAAACCAAAAAAATCAAAAAAATAGTTGATGAAAAAGCGAATTGCCATTTTAGGTTCCACCGGTAGCATAGGGGTTCAGGCATTAGATGTGATTGCTAAAAATACGGATTTGTTTGAAATAGAAGTACTTACCGCTCAATCCAATGCTGATTTGCTTATCCGACAAGCCCTGCAATTTCAGCCCAATGCAGTAGTGATTGGAGATGAAAATTTGTATTCAAAAGTTTATCAATCACTTGATAATCAAGATATTAAAGTGTTTGCAGGCAAGCAATCATTAACCGATATTGTAGAGATGTCCTCCATAGATATGGTATTGGTGGCTGTGGTGGGCATTGCGGGTTTAGCGCCGACTTTGAGAGCAATAGAGGCAGGCAAATCCATTGCATTAGCCAATAAAGAAACTTTGGTCGCCGGCGGTGCCATTATCACCAAAGCAATAGAGAAAAAAGGATGCAGTTTTATTCCTGTCGATTCCGAGCATTCTGCCATTTTTCAGTGTTTGAGCGGAGAGTTGCACAATAAAATAGAAAGTTTGACACTGACCTCTTCCGGCGGTCCATTTTTTGGAAAGCAAATATCTGATTTGCAGCATATTACACCCTCACAAGCCCTCAAACACCCCAACTGGAGCATGGGCAATAAAGTTACCATTGATTCGGCAACTTTAATGAACAAAGGTTTGGAAATGATAGAGGCACATTGGCTGTTCGATGTGTCCCCGCAAAACATTGATATTGTGGTACATCCGCAAAGTATTGTACACTCATTGGTGCATTTTACAGACGGCTCTATTAAGGCACAATTGAGTTTGCCGGACATGCGTTTGCCGATACAATATGCCCTTTCATATCCCTATCGAATTGATAATCAATTAAAAAGATTTTCATTTGCCGATTATTCTGCTTTAAATTTTTATTCGCCTGACAGAGAGGTGTTTCCATGTTTGGAATTGGCGTATGAAGCCTTACGAAAAGGGGGAAATATGCCTTGCTGTCTCAATGCTGCCAATGAATTAGCAGTCGAGGCTTTTTTAAATGAAAAACTCCCCTTCCTTTCTATCCCCAAAGTGATAGAAAAAACAATGCAATTAGTTGATTATCAACAAATTAGCACCATTTCCGATTGCCTGCAAACCGACTCACAAACCAGAAAAATTGCAAAAAAAATAATAGAAAAATTGTAGTGAATTTTTTTAGAGTGGAGTTTTTTTACATTTTGGGAGAAAAAACGTTCTAAAATCTGGATATTTCCCCTCCATTGTCATTGCGGGCTTGCCCCGCAATCTCCTTGTCTGAACTGTGATTTTCATAAGATTTATATGATTATCAGGATTAAAATAATCATATAAATCACACAAATCACTCCAAATCAAAGTTCAGACAAGGGGGGATGCAAAAAAAAAATCTACACTCTACACTCTGAAAAAAACGTTTTTAATTTTGAATTGAAAAAAATATGTATCTTTGTATGTTTGTAAATTTTTATCGTATCGAATGAATGAAGACAGCAGAAAAACAGATGAGTTAGGATACGGCAATATAAAAAAACTACTATTGTCTTATTCTTTGCCTGCTATTACGGCTATGACTGCCGCCTCTTTGTACAACATTATCGACAGGGTTTTGATTGGACAATATGTAGGTGCGTTAGCCATAGCAGGTTTGGCTATTACGTTTCCTGTAATGAATTTAGCGGCTGCATTCGGCTCTTTGGTAGGGACAGGAGCGGCAACTATGATTTCATTACGGCTGGGGGCGCAAAAACATCTTGCTGCCACTCATTATTTGGGCAATTCGGTCGTAATTAACTGTATTATAGGAATTTTGGTTACTGTTTTAGGATTGCTGTTTTTAGATCCGATATTGTACCTTTTCGGAGCGAGCAAAGATACGATTTCTTATGCACACGATTTTATGCATATTATATTGTGTGGCAATATGTTTATGCACCTTTATTTTGGGTTAAACAATGCTTTGCGGGCGAGTGGTTATCCGCTCAAAGCGATGGTTGCCACTTTGGTTACGGTTGGAGTGAATTTTGTTTTGGCATTGATATTTGTTTGTGTATTCAAATGGGGAATAAAAGGGGCTGCCTGGGCGACCGTAATTGCTCAATTTTGTGGGTTAATGATAGTGTTGCAACATTTTGTAAATCAGAAGAATAACTTACATTTTCAAAAAGGATTTTTTAAATTAAATTCCAATATTGTCGGGCATATTTTGATGATGGGTGCGTCTCCTTTTTTGATGAATTTTTGCTCTTGTTTTGTGCTGACAATACTCAATTGGCGGCTGAAAACATACGGAGGCGATTTGGCGATAGGTGCATACGGCATTATCAACAGCGTTGGCGGTCTGTGTGCATTGATAGTGTTTGGGTTTAATATGGGTATGCAGCCCATTGTAGGGTATAATTTTGGGGCTAAACAATATTCACGTGTATTACAAACGTTAAAATATTCGCTTTTAGTGGGGACGGTCATCAGTTCTGCCGGATTTTTGTTGGCAGAATTGTTTCCATGGCAAATGGCACGAGCATTTACCAATGACCCCATTTTATTGAATTTAACCAAAAGCGGTTTAAGAATAGTTTTTGTTGTATTTCCGTTAGTAGGGGGGCAAATTGTTTGTTCTACGTTTTTTCAAGCAATTGGAATGCCAAAAATATCAATTTTTTTATCCCTTTCGCGTCAATTGATTTTTTTGATACCAATGTTGTTGATTTTACCATTATTTTTTGATTTGAATGGCGTGTGGGCAGCCTCTGCAACGGCAGATTTGATAGCAGCATGTTTGACCGCAATCGTGTTAATTGTTCATTATCAAAAACTTAAAAAACGCGCCAATGAAACCTTTTTTATGAACTCAAAAACAAAAAATTAGCATGAAAAAAAAGCAAAAAAAGCACCATCTAAATACCCAAAAATGGCTGTATAGAATTTTAAAAACGCTGTTAATATCCGCATTATCACTACTTTTTGCAGCATTCACAACGCAAATTATGCCTCCTTTGATTATCGGCGGTGTTCAAATTGAATTTTTTCTGTTGATTATCACTTATTGGGGAGTGCTGTATGTATTATTTAAAAAAGTGAGATTGTGGTTTTATGGTTTTGTTTCGCTTTTGATTGCGGCATTATCTGTGCTTTCTATTGTAGGTATTGCTTGGAATCCTAATATTGCGGTCAATAATGCGATTGATAATGTAAATTCGGTTTTTAAACATATTTCATATTTTCAAGTAGGCATAAGAACCTCAAACACAGCCACTTATCCTCATCTTTCCTTGCAACAGCGCATTCAACAAAAAATAGATTACAAAGATTCTGTGGTAAGAGATTTTGCGGTCAAGCGTTCATTGCTTTATTTTGATGAATATTATCCAAAATATCGCCAAATTTGTCGGCAATTTGCACTCATAAAATATATCAAAGATAATTATAAATATGTGAACGATCCTTCTGATTTTGATTATTTTGCACCGCCGACCGAAAGCATTGACCTTATGGCGGGCGACTGTGATGATTATTCGATTTTAATGGCATCCGTTTTGCGGGCAATAGGGGCAAATGTACGCATCGTTTGGGCACCCGGACATGTTTATCCGGAACTGTTTTGTGGCAATAAAACTTCTTTTGATAAGTACGTCAGTGCCATTTATTTATGTTTTGAAACCGAGATTGGTAACAAGCAAATTTATTATCGTTTAGACAAAAACAATAATTATTGGCTCAACATTGATTTTACAGACAAATATCCCGGCTCTGTCTACCAAACCGACGAAGTTTTGTCATTTATTTATGTAAAATAATGATTTTTTTTGCATTAAAATCATTTTGGTATAAAAATTGAAAAAAATATTGATAAGCATTTTCTCCATTTTATTTTGCAATAAAACTTTAACTCAATCGTTATATAGTAAAATAAATAAAATAATAAGATGCGCATTGTATTTATGGGGACGCCTGATTTTGCAACAGGCATTTTAAAATCATTAGTAGAAGACGGCAAACATGAAATTGCAGCAGTCGTTACGGCGACAGATAAACCCGCAGGGAGAGGTATGAAATTACAAGCCTCTTCGGTGAAAATTTATGCACAAGAAAAGGGGCTGAAAATTTTGCAGCCCGATAATCTCAAAGATGAACATTTTTTACAATCCTTGCAACAATTGGATGCACAACTGTTTGTGGTTGTGGCGTTTAGGATGTTGCCGAAAGTTGTTTGGGGAATACCGCCTAAGGGAACCATCAATTTACATGCTTCTCTTTTGCCCGATTATAGGGGTGCGGCGCCCATCAATTGGGCAATTATCAACGGTGAAGTGCAAACGGGAGTAACTACTTTTTTTATCAATGAAAAAATGGATGCAGGTGAAATTATTTTGCAAAAAGAAGTGGATATTTTGCCTTCCGATAATGCAGGTAGTTTGCATGATAAATTGCTTGAAGTGGGGAAAAGTGCTGTAATTGAGACACTTAATTTAATTGAAAATGGCTCATTTTCTTCAACTATAAAAAATGAGGTGGTGAATCTTTTGAAGTTAGCCCCCAAAATTTATAAGGAAAATTGTCAAATCAATTGGAATTTACCGGCAGAGCAGATACAAAATTTGGTCAGAGGGTTGAGTCCTTATCCGTCTGCTTTTACAACTTATACGGACAAAAATGGTTCGACAGTTCAGATGAAAATTTTTGGGGTCAAAATTGAAGAAAAAAAGTTGCATTTGGATCTTGGAAAGGCGAGTTGTGATGACAAAAATTACCTCAAAATTGGGTGTGCAGACGGGGAGGTTTTTATCGAAGATTTGCAAATTCATGGCAAAAAGCGGATGTTTATTGGCGATTTTTTGAGGGGAAATAAGGGTTTTGAGGGTGTTCTTTTCCAATAAAGCATATATAAGTGCTTGATTATCAATAGTGAAAAATTTTTTTTCAAAAAGTGCTTAAAATTCAAAAAAAAATGGTATATTTGCAGAATACATAATATCATTATAATTTAAAATTTATTACAGTTATGAATAAAGCAGAATTAGTAGACGCAATGGCTGCCAAAGGCGACATGCCAAAAGCAGCAGCCAAGAGAGCATTGGAGGCTTTTATTGAAGCAACCAAAGAAGGTTTGAAAAAAGAGCAAAGAGTTTCTTTGCCAGGATTTGCTACATTTAAAGTAGTGGAACGTCCTGCCGGAACTGCAAGAAATGTCAGAACCGGTGAAACGATAAAAGTTCCCGCTAAAAATGTGGTTAAATTCAAAGCAGGAACTACATTGTTAGACTCTGTTCAATAATCAAATCTAATTAACACGCAAGGGAGATTGCCTACACGACAAACTCCCTTTTTTATTTTTTTTTATGCCGACAACGACAGAATTGATTGCGTATTTGTCTCAATTTGTAATGCCTCAACGCTTGCAAAGAATAGTTGAAATTTCACAATTGCGGACAAGACACATTACGGTTGTACTTGAAAATTTGTATCAGGCACACAATATTAGTGCTATTTTGCGAACTGCCGAATGTTTGGGATTGCAAGATGTTCATTTGATTGAAAATAGTTTTGAATACCAAATCAGTGAGCAAGTGGCATTGGGGGCGCAGAAATGGCTCACAATCAATAGATATAATTCAAAAACAGAGAACAATACGCTTCACTGTATTGAGCAGTTGAAAAAGAAAGGTTATCGAATTTTGGCAACTTTACCGCACGAGCAGGAAACGACTTTGGAAAATATTGATATTTCTCAACCGTTGGCATTTGTTTTTGGGACGGAATTGGATGGTTTGACTTCTACTGCAATAGAAAATGCGGATGGTTTTGTAAAAATTCCAATGTACGGATTTACAGAGAGTTATAATGTTTCTGTGTCGGCAGCATTGATTTTAAAATTTATCAATGACAGACTGCGACAGTCCGATTTGGACTATCTTTTACCTGAAAATCAATTGCATGAACTGCAATTGCAATGGTTGAAAGCCTGCATTCGTAACGCAGACAAAGTGGTAGAAAGATATGTGAGTGGGAAGTAAGTTATAATTGACAGTTGACAATTATTTTTTTCCCTTTCATGCCATTGCCACAGCAATCTGCTAATTTTTAATTTTTAATTTTTAATTTGCAAATTTGTGTATTTTTGTAAAAGGTTGAAAAACAAAAAGCAATAATAAATTTGTACAAATAGATAAAAATTTTGATTATGGAGACAGGGAGAAAAAGGTTACCGCTTGGTTTACAGGCATTTACGGAATTGATAGAAGAGAATTATATCTACGTAGATAAAACAAAATATTTGGTGGATATGATTGATAGAGGAAAATTATATTTTTTTACTCGCCCACGTAGATTTGGCAAAACGCTAACTATTTCTACTTTTGAGGCTTTGTTTGAAGGCAGAAAAGAACTTTTTAAGGGGTTATATGCCGAAGAATGGTTAAATAGAGCAGAATTTCAGCCATCGCCTGTTATTAGATTGGATGTAAATGCAATAATAACAGATGAAGGTGTGGATATGATAAAAAATACTTTGACTTTACTTGTTGAAGAAAATGGGGATAGATATGGGATAAAAATCAAAAACACGCAATCTCCGGGTACGGCTTTTAAGGAATTGATTTTGCGACTCCATGAAAAATACAATTCAAAGGTGGTTATTTTGATTGACGAGTACGATAAACCGCTGTTAGACAATCTGTTTAAGTCCGAATCAATAGTAGCATCAATCAAAGAAGCCCTTAGCAATTTTTATACGCAAGTCAAAGCAAATGAACAATATATAAAGTTTGTTTTTCTGACAGGTATTTCAAAAATTGCACGCGTAGGGGTGTTTTCAAAGTTGAACAATCTTACTGATATTTCTTTTGATGCTCAATATGGCGAGATGTGTGGCTATACAGAAGAAGAAATCAAAACATATTTCCCTGATTATCTGGAAGATACAGCCGAAGCAATGCAGATAACGACAGCCGAATTGATGGATAAAATGCGTAATTATTATGATGGTTTTTGTTTTGACGGCATTCATAGGTTGTACAATCCTTATTCTACTTTGCTGTTTTTTGCGAAAAAAAGGTTTTCTAATTTTTGGTTTGAGTCCGGCACTCCCAGTGTAATCGCTAATTACTTGAAAGACAGGTGTTTAACTGTTGAGCAATTTCGTAATTTTCCTATTTCTATGGAGTTTGCAGAAAATCCGGGTGAAATTGATAATGCAAGTCCTGAAAAATTTCTTTACCAAAGTGGCTATTTAACTCTGCGTGAGGGGATTACAGATGATTATAGTTTGGACTATCCGAATACGGAAGTTTTAAATTCGATGTCAAAACTTTTGACAGA
>JAISTU010000075.1 GCA_031272415.1 Bacteroidales bacterium
ATTTTTTAGAACAAATTTCTCCAAAAATGCAAAAAAAAGACAATTGATTGTGAATTATTGGCAATGAAAAGCATTATTTATTGAAACACAATTATTTATGTGATGCTTCAATAAGGGAAATAAGGGTTAGAAAAGATTAAAAACTTCTATAAATTAAAAAAATACATTGATTAAGACAATATTTTTTTATTTTTTGCGTTGTTATTATTTATAATTTTCTGATTTTTAGGTGAAAAAAACGGTTATTTTTGTTTTTTTGATTTTTGTGTCGGCGCTGTGTCCGCTTTTGGGTCAATCTTTGGAGCGTCATGCTAAAGAGTTGATTATCAATGCAGATACAATTGTTTTGGATACTCATTCGCTTGTTTTGGGGAGTGTTGTCATTGAAGGCATATCGCCACAAGAGTTCCAAATAGATTATCTGAATGCGACATTAATCATTAAAAATCAATCACTTAAAGGGAAATCAGTACATATAATTTACCGGACATATCCACTAAAAATCAGCGAGCCGACAGTCAATAGACCTTTGTCGGTGATAGAGAAGCGATTATATGCACCTGTCAATCCTTTATCAGTGGTGGAGTCGGTGTCGCCGTTGAAAGATATTTTTAATGATGCTTCTTTGGCTACTTATGGCAGTTTGTCGCGGGGGATTTTGGTAGGAAATGCACAAGATATGTCGGTTAATTCCAATCTTAACCTGCAATTGAGTGGCAAATTGGATGAAAATATTGAAATTTTAGCCAACATTACCGACCAAAATATTCCCATTCAAACGGAAGGCAATTCAGCCCGTTTAAAAGACTTTGATAAGATATTTATTTCACTCAAATACAAGGATTTAGCCACTATAACGGCAGGAGATATTTTATCGCAATCGCAAGGCACTTATTTTATGAAATATAACAAGCAGGGCATAGGTTTGATGGGGGATGTAAAATTCAAAACGCAAGACAGCAATTTTCGTTCAACTGCATGGCGGGTTTATGCCGGTGGCACAATGGCAAAAGGAAATTTTAAAAGTCAAAAAATCGTCCCCCAAGAGGGCAATCAGGGTCCGTATAAATTGTTGGGAGACAATAATGAACTTTATATCACTGTGTTAGCGGGCAGCGAAAAAGTTTATATTGATGCGGTATTGCTCAAAAGGGGCGAAGATGCTGATTATGTGATAGATTACAATACGGCAGAGGTTACTTTTACGGCACGACAGCCTATTTCAAAAGACAAGCGAATTGTGGTTGAATTTGAATATTCAGACCAAAATTATGCCAAAATGTTGTTCACGGCAGGCACAGAAATGCAACAAAAAAAATGGACAGTAGGCTTTCATTTTTATCATGAGCAAGACCTTAAAAATCAGCCTGTTGACTTGGAATTGACGGACGCACAGCGCAATTTTTTGGCAAAAGCGGGCAATCAAACCGAAAATTCCTACATGCTCAATTTGGACAGTTCGGCATTTGAGCAGGGGGAAATTCGCTATAAAATGGTAGATACAACGGTGGCGGGAGTGCATTATGATTCGGTGTTTGTGTATAGCAATCAGCCCGATTCGGCGTTCTATCAATTAGGTTTCACGTTGGTAGGGGACGGCAAGGGGGATTATATATTGGCAAACGGGCAAGCAAATGGGCGTGTTTTTGTATGGATTGCCCCCCAAAATGGTTCTCATCAAGGCAATTATGCACCTGTAAGTTTTATTCCTGCTCCCCAAAGAACGCAAATGTATGCGTTAAATGTTGTGTATCAGCCTTTTAAGAATACATTTTTGAGTGTCAATTCTGCCCTTTCCAACAATGATTTGAATACATTTTCTTCTATTGATGATGCACATAATGTTGGTTTTGCGGTTAAAACGCTGTTAGAGAGTACGTTAGATTTGCGTAAAAAAAAGGAACAAATGCCGAGCGATTGGCAACTGCAATTGAAGGGATTTTATGAGGTTAAAAATGCCAATTTTCGTGCCATAGAAGATTACAGAAATATCGAATTTACAAGAGATTACAATCTTACCGACAGCATGAGAACACAAAATGAACACTTTGCGGGGCTTGAGATTGGCTTTGTTGAGCAAAATAAGGGGAAAATCAGCATTTCAAGTAATGCCCTTTTTGTTCCCCAATACAATTATTTATCGGCGAGGAGTAATTTTTTTACCGATTTTCAAACGCGGGGCTATCATGTTTTTACAGATGTTAATTTATTGAATAACAAGCAATTATATTATAAAACTTTATTTTTACAAGCAAAGGGAAGTTTTAGTAAAATTGTTTCTGTTTTGGAGGTTGGAATGGCAGACAATTTGGAGTTGAATTTATACCGAACATTGACGGATACTTTGATGAGTGAGAGTTTTGCGTCCAATGAGGCATCATTTTTTTTCAAAAGTCGAGATTCTTTGTCAAAAAAAGTGAAATATGGACTCTCTTACACCAACCGCATTGATGGTTTGCCAAATGATAATACATTGTTAATCAATTCGATAGCACATCAAGTAACGGCAAATACAGAAATTATTCGCTTTTTAAATCATCAATTACGTCTCAATGCAGCCTATCGCTATTTATCTTATAATGACAGCGTTGGAGAAAAAACATTGTTGGTCAGCACTGATTATCAAGGCAATTTTTGCAAATCGGCAATACAAGTGGGCGTTTTTTATGAAATTGGGTCGGGTTTGGAGCAAAAAAATGAATATTCTTATTTGCGAGTAACGGACGGAAAGGGTGTTTATCAATGGATTGACTATAATGGCAATGGCGTTGAGGAGTTGGACGAATTTGAGGTCGCCGTGTATGCCGATAATGCAAAATATGTGCGAGTTTGGATGCTTTCTAATCAGTATATCAAAACTTTAAACAATAAATTTACGGCAAGTCTCTCTCTGCGTCCTGCTAATGCGTGGAACAATAAAAAAGGATTTCGCAAATTTTTGAGTTATTTTTCTAATTTGACTACTTTTCAAAGCCAACTCAAAAACACCGACAAAAGCATTGCAGCGGCTTTAAATCCATTTTACGGCAATGTAGATGATACGTCTTTGGTGTTGATTAACAGCACTTTCCGCAATGCGTTCTCTTTTCGACATTCTGTTTTCAGTGGTAGTGTTATTTATTCTCAAAATTCCAATAAAACATTGAATACCAGCGGATTTGAACGCTCGCAATACAGCAATTGGCTACTTACTGCACAATGCAATATCAAAAAAATGTTTGTCCTGCGAACAGAATATCATAATGGGCTGAAAATCAGAGCGTATGAATATTTAAACAATAGAGATTACAAAATCAACATTCATGACATAAAAGGCAGTGTCGCTTTTGAACATAAGAACTCGCTCAAAATCACACTTTTATATCAATATTGGCAAAAATTTAATCAATTAGGCAAAGAAAATGCCAACAGTCATATTGCAGGTATAGAATGGAATTTTAACATGGTCAAGCGTGGTAATTTGCTATTCAAAGCGGAATATCATTACATTCGTTTTACGGGGGAAACCAATACTTCTGTGGCTTATGAAATGCTTGAATCGCTCACGCCCGGACACAATGGAATTTTTAATCTTATTTTTCAAACCACCATCTGGCAAAATTTGCAACTCAACCTTTCCTACGAAGGGCGTCTGCAAGAAAATTTACACGTTAAACACCTCGCAGGTATAGAAATGAGAGCGTTTTTTTAGAGTGTAGAGTGTAGATTTACGATTTTAGATTTTTCTATTTTTTTTTTGCATTTTGGGATAAAAATGTTCTAAAATTAGACAAAATTCTCTTGTCTAAACTTTGATTTTGAATGATTTGAATGATTTTTTTGATTTTTATAAAACTATAACCCCCTTATTTATTAAAGCACCCTTAGTAGCAAAAAAAAATAACCCCTCCATTACCCTTATTTTTTTGTTAATAAGGGAAATTAACAGAAAAAATCCCTGCTACTAAGGGAACCTTGATAAATAAGGGTTTTTTCTTTTTGAATTGAAAATTGAGAATTGAGAATTGAAAATTGAGAATTATTTTTTACATTTTGGGATAAAAAAGTTGTAGAATCATAAAAAAACAATATACAAAACATTGATTATCAATTTTTAATAATCAAAAAAAATCTACACTCTCACTCTACACTCTACACTCTCACTCTACAAATTGGATTAACTATTTATTGGTAACCATCCCCCCCATTTTACATCTGCTAAACCGTCTTTAAAAGGCACAAGGAATTTGATGTACATTTTGTCGGCTTTATCATGTTTTAAAACTACTGTCAATTTGTCTGTTCCTGTGAATGCAACAGTGTCATTTTCAATAGTATACAATTGAATGTAAAGAGTATCATTGGATTGTACGATGTCGTTTCTATCTGCTTTTGCGTCTGCCAATTTTGCGTCTGCACTTGTTCCTTTTTGAATAGAAACCCATTCTACATTTCCACCATCATAATTGTAAATGATTAACTCTGCGGGATTTACGACAATAGTACTGTCGTCTCCCCCTCCGCTTGTTCGATTTGAAATGGGTGTTTTACGACACCCTAACTGCAAAAATAATCCTAAAATAATTCCTGCTATTCCAAAAATACTTACTAATTTTAACTTCTTCCTATGCATAATAAAAGTCTGTTTTTTGTTGTTAAAAAAAATTACTGTTTTACAAAAATACACATTTTTTTGAATTGAGAATTGAAGCCGTTTTTTTTCAGAGTGTAGATTTTTCTATTTTTTTTTTTGCATTTGTCTGAACTATGATTTTAATGATTGGTGTGATTATTTAAAATCATAATAATCACACCCATCATACGAAAATCAGCGGTTCAGACAATTTTAAAATCACAATAATCACATCAATCTTACGAAAATCATAGTTCAGACCAACAACTTTCAACGACGATACTTTTTTCTATATTCTGTTGGGGATATTCCTGTATGACGTTTGAAAAACTTACAAAATGAGGATATTGTGTAAAAACCAATATATAAAG
>JAISTU010000091.1 GCA_031272415.1 Bacteroidales bacterium
CTACTGCACGAATTATAATCCACATACGGCGGATTTCCCACCACAAAATCAAATCGCATCCGCTCGCCGTTGTGCCCCTGCATCGACTCTATCATTTCCTGTAAATTCTGATTGTCGCGAACAAACGAATCGTAACCCAACGAGTTTTTGTCGAAAAGCGTTGGAAAATCCACATCGGGATTAACCGCACCAATACCGGCATCCAAAAATTCGGAAATGCTGTCTTTGGTTTTGAAAACCTTGATTTTTTCGTCTATCGGATTTTCAAAATCATCGTTGATTATCAGCGGCAAAAGTTTCATCAGAATGCTCATTTCTGCCAAATAAAGTGGAAATTCCTCAATATCAAGCCCGAAAACATTTTTGCTGACTATGTTTTCAATTTTTTGTGCCTCTTCTTTGGTAAAATTGCCGCCAAAACTGCCGATTATCGCGTCAACGGCAGAATAAAGGAAAGTTCCTGCGCCGCACGAAGGGTCGATGATAGACAGTTTATCGTGTTGATTTTTAAGATTTTGTGCCGTGTAACCAACCTCTTCCAACATCACGTTCACAACTTCGGGGTCGGTAAAATATTGTCCCTTGTTTTCGTTGTGATACAAATCTTTGAGATAATTTTCGTAAATAAATCCAAAAATTTCGTTGCGCAGGTTGCCGAAATTATATTTGTCAATAAAAATCAAATTATCGAGCCAGGGGGAAATATCTTCAATAATCAAATTTGTGCTTAAATTTTTGAATATCAGATTATTAAGTTTTTCCTGCTCTTTTGCAAACGGCTTGTAAATGTGCATCGAAACATAGTCGGCAATTACTTTTATATTGTTTAAAATTGCCGAATAATTGTCGGAATTGTAAATATAATTGCCGATTATCCTGAAAAGATTTTTATACCAAGCCGTAAAGTCCTTAAATCCGTTATCTACAATCACTTTGAACAGAATAAACTGAATAAGATACGAGTACGAGGTTTCCAGCGCTTTTTTGTCGTCATAATCGGCAAAAGTGCCTCTTGCCCGCATTTTCACCATAAATTTATGTATCAAATTGGTGGTGTCGTCAAAGAAAATTTTGCGGTTTTCGCTGTCGTTGAGGTCAATTTTTTCATCAAAAAGTTGCAGTTGCCCTTTGGGATTGAAAATTCCGGAATAATAATGTTCGGGCTTAATGTAATCGTTCCAAAAAGTAAGAAAATCATCCTTGTTTTCAAATATTTCCTGCAAAAAAAACTTTGAATGTTGTCCTGCCCTGTAAAACCGCCACTCCCATCCGTCGGTCAAAATGCCGTATTGCTTGCTGTAATCGAGTTGGTAGCGGAAAAGTTGCGGGATGCCTTCTTTAATTCGCCCAAAACACTTCACTTCCACCGGAATGGTAACATCATCGGCAGCATAAATCACGAAATCGGGGCGTCCGTGTTCGTCAGCCGCCGTGTCGTGCGTGAAAGTGCCGAATTTGCCGGTTTTTTTGGGCGTTTCTCTCAAATTCAAAAGATCTTCACTCAAAAAAACATCCTTGACAAGCGAATGTATGCCACTGCCGACCTCTACAGTTTTGTATGTATCAGCATTTTTTTGCCATTTTTTCCAAATATCTTCCAATGTTACCATTTTTCATTCTCTCTATTTTGCAAAGATACACCTTTTTATCAATTAAAAATTAAAAATTAAAAAATCTGCGGATTAGCGTGCAGAATGTAGAGTGTAGATTTTTTGCATTTTGGGATATTTTTGTTATAAAATCGGATACAAATTAAACAATAATTTATTTGATTATCAATATGTTATAATGTAGAAACAGTGCATGCACCATCTCCACAATCACAAAAATAGAAAGAAAATTTCTTCGGACTTCGACAATGCAACACCCAATGTCAAAGGCTGGAAAAAATTAAAAATTAAGAGGGAACAAGGCTGAAATGGGAAAAAAATAATTTTCAACTCTCAATTTTTAATTCTTTCAATTCTCTGATTTTCAATATTTTAACACCTTATTTGTATAAAAAAGAGTTCTTAATAAAAAAAGTTTGGCAAGCAATTTGCTTATTAGTAGTTAGAAAAATAGTTTTTAATATGCAGAAAGTATTTAGTAAAGCATTGATAGTGTTATTTTTATGTGGAGCAGTAGTTAGTGTTTCTGCTCAGAAAAAGGGAAGTAAACCTGCTGTTGAGAAGACACCGGTTTCGGCGACAAGTGCTTATTTTTCATTGTCGAAAAAAACGGTAGATTTTGGCAACATAATGTTAGGCAGTTCCAAAACGATAGAATTGGCATTTACTAACACAGGCAGTAAAACTTTGGTATTGACCAACGTGTATACAACTTGCGGTTGCACGACAGTAGATTGGCCCAAAGAACCATTTATGGCAGGCAAATCGGGTGTAATAAAAATCACTTACAATCCTACCGAAGAAGGTCCGTTTCAAAAAACTATTACAATTACTACTAATGCAGAAAATAAATCAGAAGTAGTTCAAATTCAAGGAGTTGTAATTCAAAATTAAAAAATATAAAAATATAAATTAACAATATAAAAAATAAAATTTTCCGATGAAAAGAATCAGTAAAAAAGTCAGTTTAGTAGTAGCAGGAGTGTTTTTTATAGCCTGCTCAATGGGAGTCAATGCACAAGATGCTAAACAAGATAGCGGCAAAGTTAAGAATGCAAAAGTGCCGGAAATTGAGTTTGAAAGTTTAGTGCATGATTATGGTACAATTTTTGAGGGAGATGATGGCTCATGTGTGTTTGTATTCAAAAATACAGGCAAAGAACCTTTGGTATTGAGCAATGTTCAATCTTCATGCGGTTGTACGGTACCTACGTGGCCAAAAGAGCCGATTATGCCGGGTAAAAAAGCGGAAATTAAAGTAGTTTATAATACACATCGTGTAGGTGGTATTAACAAAACTGTTACTGTTTATTCCAATGCCGCTTCCAATCCAAGCATAGTTTTGCGTATCACAGGCACAGTACAAGCCAAACCACAGCAGACAGCACCTGAAAATCCGGAAACACCCGTTCAAAATAAATAGGTATTTCTCTGAAAATCAGATGTTTGTTAATAAACGAAGTCTGCTCATAGCGCTGTTATCCCTTCAAATGATTTGGTCGGTAAAAGCAACTTATTTGCTCATCCCGATGGACAAAACACAAACAAATCATTTGAAGGCTTACGGTGTTGCGTACTGGACATTAGAAAGAAATATTGATGTCAGTTGGCTACTCAATTATTGCGGAGGCAGTTTTATGTGCATTTATAATGAAAAAATTGCCAATGAATGTGCTGTGCGTGGCGTGGCGTGTAAAGCCATTGCGGACGTGCAAGCAGAAGCAATTTTAAACGAAATTGCTCAACCTGATGTCAATATGAATGAGATAAAACTCAACAAAGCCCCCAAAATTGCAGTTTATTCACCCAAAAATAAATTGCCGTGGGATGATGCCGTTACTTTGGTGCTTACTTATGCCGAAATACCTTACGAAGTCATTTATGATGAGGAGATTATCAATGGTGTTTTGCCACAATATGATTGGCTGCATTTGCATCATGAGGATTTTACGGGGCAATATGGTAAATTTTGGGCAACTTATCGCAATGCACCGTGGTATATAGAAGATGTAAAACAGCAAGAAACGACCGCCCATAAATTAGGTTTTTCAAAAGTATCTCAATTGAAATTGGCAGTAGTAAAAAAGATTAGAGATTTTGTTGCCGGAGGCGGTTATATGTTCTCAATGTGCTCTGCACCAGATAGTTATGATGTCGCATTGGCAGCGGACGGAGTTGATATTTGTGATATTCCTTTTGACGGCGACCCCATTGAGCCTAATGCACAAAGCAAATTAAATTATCAAAATTGTCTTGCTTTTGAAAATTTTAAAATTT
This sequence comes from Bacteroidales bacterium, assembly GCA_031272415.1. Taxonomy (GTDB): domain Bacteria; phylum Bacteroidota; class Bacteroidia; order Bacteroidales; family WCHB1-69; genus JAISTU01. The sequence goes on from JAISTU010000091.1 coordinate 3,888, forward strand.
CACTCAATCCTTACGAGTACGAAATTTCGGATATAGATGTCAATCCAAATATTCATTTGCAAAATCGAAGCAGTGATTTTTTTACTTTGTTTGAATTTTCGGCTAAATGGGATCCTGTGCCAACTATGCTTTGTCAAAATCATTATCAGGTTTTACGCGGTTTTATGGGGCAAACGACCGCTTTCAGAAGGGATAAATTAAAGCCAAATGTTATCGTAATGGGGGAAACTCAGGCATTTAATGAAGCCCGCTACATACACGGAGAATATGGAAACGGTACTTTTACATTTTTAGGCGGACATGACCCCGAAGATTATCAGCATTTTGTCGGAGACCCACCTACCAATTTGGATTTATACCCCAATTCGGAAGGATATAGATTGATTTTGAACAACGTCCTATTCCCCGCTGCAAAAAAAGAAAAACATAAAACATAAAAAACATAATATGCGTAAATTATTTTGTAAAATATTGATAATCATATCTTTAACTGTTGTTGGAGACGTTTTTTTATCCAATTGCAAAACCACTCAACAACAAAGAGAAAAAAAACATAAAGAACAGGTTGCCTACCGAAAATACAAATCCAATGTTCGCAAACATTGGAACCGCCAAGCACCACAAACTCGGCAACGAATGAAACACAACCTCAACACCCAAAAGCAAACTTACAACAAAAATTTTACCCGAAAAGGCAAAGCAAAATGCCCAAAAGGGGTAGAAGAATAAGGGGTGAATTAGTGTAGATAGCAACGTTTTTTTTGCATTTTGAGAGAAAAATGTTCTAAAAAATGAAAATTTTTCCCGTCTGAACCATGATTTTCATAAGATTTACAGGATTAGCAAGATTATTTTATGATTGTTGCGTGCCACGTCTCTACTTCCCTTTGTCTGAACTATGATTTTGAATGATTTTTTTGATTTGTGTGATTATCTAAAATCATACTAATCATATAAGTCATACGAAAATCTGTGGTTCAGACAAGGGGATTACGGGTCGAGCCCGCAATGACGGTGCAGGGACAGGGGTACAGATTTTAGAACAATTTTATCCCAAAATGCAAAAAAATAGAAAAATCGTAAATCTACAATCTACAATCTCTACACTCTGGAATAAAAGGTTTTTAATTTTTAATTAAGGAATTTGTGTATCTTTGCGTTTATAAGATTATTAAAGGGAAAAGTTTTATGTTTCAAAAAACAGTTAAATTAGTATTATTTATTGCTTGCATTCTTGTAATAGCAAACAATAGTTTTTCTCAAAAAAAAGAAGATAATTTATTGACTGTCAAGCAAATACAGTCGGATTTAAAGTATTGGTATAAAACGATTTTAAACGTACATCCCAATCCGTATCTGGTTTTGACACCCGGAGAATTGGATATAAAAGTACAAGAGTTGATAAAAAGTATAGATACACCAATGAGTAAATTTAATTTCTTTATCAAAATCAGAACATTACAACCATATTTTGATGCACACTCTTGGATATTTTATCCACAAGATTTTTGGGAATTTACAGACAACACATTGCCGACATTTTTTATTGAATTGAAAAACGGAGATTTTTATTTCTCAAACAATCCATTGATAAACAGCACATTACAAAATCAGAAAATCAAAAACATCAATCATATTTCCTGTAATATGCTAATTGATTTAGCAAAAAAATACATCTCATTTGAGGAATATGATAAAAAATATTTGCCTTTTGATGCAATAATGTGGTGGCAACATATTTACGGTGTAAGTGATTCATTAACAATTGAATATGAAAAAAGGAAATAGAATAGAACCCGTAAAATTTAGCCAAAGTGATTGTGAAAAATTATGGAAAATGGCAGGCAATCCAAACGGAAGTCAAAAAAATGGCAAACCTTTCGATTTTAAAATTTATCAAAGCGATTCTATGGCAATTTTGGAATTAAATAATTTTGGCGTTGATATTATAAAAAATTACGCCATTAAATATTCTGATTTTTTGAATTACTTTTTTGATAGCATTAACAAATTGAAAATCAAGCATTTATTTATAGATTTAAGTGCCAATGGAGGCGGTTCTGACGAATTTGGATATGAAATGTTGTCATACCTAATTAAGGATTCTGTGTATTATTTAGGGAAATTTATAACCAAAACAAGCACAGAATTAAAAAGATTTTGGCGACTATTTGATAAATATGTCTATGGCGACTATTTGAAAAAAGGGAAAAATAAAAGATTTTTTTGCGAAGAACAAATTTGGACACCCCAAACAAACGATACAATATATTACTACAAAAACAATGTTTATTTGATACAAAGCGATTTTACGGCATCGGCAGCATTGAGTGTGGTAAGTTTTGTAAAATCTTATATTGGCATTACTGTCGGCGAGCCTGCACTCGAAGGCGCAGTAATGTATGCCAGTGTATTGTTTTTTAAGATGCCTCATTCAAAATTGTCCTTTATGTGCCCTACCAAATATGGTGAGTTTTTTGGGGCAAATCAACTTGATAGGAGTCATCTCCAGCCCCATGTAGCCTATCCTATTACTGATCCTACAAAAAGTTTTACATTGGAACAATTGAAAGATATGTTGCAAAAGATAAAAATTTATAAAAAAGAAAAGATGTTGGAATAGTTAATAAATTTTGGGGCAATGGCATGCCTTGCCCCTACACCTTTTAATTTTTAATTGATAAATTTGTGTATCTTTGCAAAGGAAAAAAATTTTTATTCAAAAAAATGGAAGAAAAAAGCATTCTAATAAAATATTTTGTTTGTTGTAACAGGGAAGAGTTAAGTGTTGCGGATAGGGAGGTGTTGGTAGCGGCAGAGAAGGCGATTTTGGCAGCCTATTCACCTTATTCGCATTTTAGGGTCGGAGCGGCAGTGAGGTTGGATAACGGTTGTATTGTGCAGGGAAATAATCAGGAAAATGCAGCCTATCCGCAAGGATTGTGTGCCGAGCGAGTGGCATTGTTTTATGCGATGTCTCAATATGCTGATAATCAAATAGTTACGATGGCTGTTTGTGGGGAAAATTCTGACATTCCTGTTTCGCCTTGTGGAGGCTGTCGGCAAGTGATGCTCGAATATGAGCAAAGAACGGGCAATAAAATGAGAATTATAATCGCCTCAAAATCAAGTCAAATTCTCATTATTGAAGGAGTAGAAAATCTATTACCTTTGCATTTTTGTGCAAAAAACCTTCAAAATCTATAATTTTAAACGACAAAAAAAATTGCAAAAATGAATAAAAAAGTTGACGATTTAGACAAAAATATACAAAATGTATGGATAACTGGCGCCTCTTCCGGTATTGGAGAAGAATTGGCTTATTTATTTTCTCAACAAAATTATCATTTAATTTTGACTGCCAGACGTTTAGAAGAATTGGAAAGAGTAAAAAACGGCTGTAAAGACCCCTCTCGTTGCAGTATTTTTAAAATGGATTTATCTGATAGTGAGCAAATTAAAGAGATTGCAGACCAAGTATTGTCTACCTTTGGCAGTGTAGATATTTTAATTCATAATGGAGGCATTTCCCAGCGGTCTTTGATTGCGGAGACGCCTATTGAGATAGACCGTCTGCTCATGGAGGTGGATTATTTTGGCAGTGTGATTTTGACCAAAAAACTGTTGCCGTCAATGCTTTATCGCCACAAGGGTCATATTGTTGCCATTAGCAGCATTGTGTCGATGTTTGGCTTTCCGCAGAGGGCTGCTTATAGTGCTGCAAAACACGCCATGAATGCTTTTTATGAGACGCTTTGGGCTGAAAATCAAGCAGATGGCATACGCACTACTATCGTTTATCCGGGCAGAATTATCACTCGCGTTTCTTACAATGCCATCACCAAAGACGGCACCGCACACGGAGTAATGGATAACGCTCAACAAAAAGGCATTCCTGCCACTCTTTGTGCCAAAAAAATCAAAAAAGGTATCGACAAAAATAAACGTCAAATTTATATCTGCCAAAATGACATTTGGATGGTGCGTATAAAAAGATTTTTCCCGCTGTTATACTATAAAATTGTCTCAAAGATTAAGCCCAATGGCTAAAATTTTGCTCACTTGATGGGCGAACAATAGCCGTCTTTGAATTGTGCTACTGTATTGATTTTGTTGGCAAAAAGGCATTGAAAAGCACTCTCTCCCATGCCTAATTT
>JAISTU010000155.1 GCA_031272415.1 Bacteroidales bacterium
AATAAGACCGAAAAGCATTATCAGACAGTGTTTTACATTCTTTTTGCACTCATGGGGCAAAGGATTACAGTCGAGCCACATTATGCCGTAGGAAGACCTGATGCTGTTGTTGAATTTAAGGATAAAATATTCATTTTTGAGTTCAAAATGGACGGCAATGGTACTGCCGAAGATGCCTTAAAACAGATTGATATTAAAGATTATGCAGGGAAATTCTATCTTGCAGGCAAAAAAGTTTTCAAAATCGGAGTGGAAATGGATAATAAAATGAGAAATGTGAAAGATTGGGTGTATTCGCCGAAAAAAGAAGAGTAGATTTTTTTTGCATTTTGGGATAAAAAAGTTCTAAAAATTGAAAAAAATCTACACTCTCCACTCTCCACTCTACACCCTAAAAAAAACGTCTCTTTTTTCTTACTTTTGGAAAATCGTCGCCATTTTGGGATGAAATTTTACAAAATCGCTCTCAAAAAAATTGCAAAATAAGACACTTTTGTTAAAAACCCGCTAAAAAAAGCCTTGAAAATTAAAAAATAAATATTTGATAATCAAGTCAATTGTAAAAAAACACCAATTATTTTCACTTTTTTTTCAAATTTATGCCAAAAATCCCAAAAAAAATTGTATCTTTGTAGTAGGGTATAAATGCATCCCAATTTTTTGAAATTTTTAACATTATAAAAAGAGAAATTATAAGATGAAACAGGAAAAGATTGTCATCGCAGAAAACAAAAAACATGCATTGAAAAGGCTTACAAAAAGTACTCCAACGCACCACCGCCAAAACGGTAATAACCTAATATGGCTTGCTACTGCTATGCAATTGCCTGATTATCAAGCGCTTACCCCCCCCCCCCCAATGCACTGATTATCAAGCAGTTACGTGCATTTTGGATACTTTTAATCTCTCATTTATGCGGGAAAATAAGGCTTTTATCGCTTGCAACTAATATTGTAATCAAAACATTTATATATAATTTAAGTAATATTTTTTTTAATTTAAACAGTAAAATAAGATGAAAATTTTAAACAGAAAAAGGACGCAAATGCGTCAAAGGAATTTTAGGATTTGGGATAGCAAAAACGCCTCTCCTGATGTTGTTAGCAATTGGATTTGTATCCACAGGCTACAAAATAATAATGCAACTTAATAAATTATACATAATATAATTCAAGTAAATTAACTAAATTTTTTTTTAAATTAAATAACTTTTTCAAATGAAATCAAACAGGTTAATAAGTATGGTTGCGATTGCCCTTATGTTGGCAATCAGCACGGGTGCGTATGCACAAAATGATGCCCAAAAGGGGCAAACGAAGCCCAATTTACCGAAAGCATTTGCCAAATTTGTTGATGAATATCAAGACGAAAACGGCACGGAGTTTTTGGTAACGGATGTTGACATTCAGACGGTCGTTAAGGCGGTAGTTTATGCTTTTTCTAAAGCAGAAATCACGCATATTTGGACTGATGTTCAGGCAAATAAGACCGTTGTATATGGCGAAGTTCCGAGAACAGCGTGGGCTGGTGGCTCAAAAATTAAAGTTACCATTCTCAAAAACGATGCCTCCAAAACGTGGGCTGGCTTTTACTATCGCACAGAAGCGATGGGATTTGCTACCGCTCACGCTAAAATGGGAGGCATCTTTAATGACTTTAATGAGCAAGTGAACGCTTTTCTGGCTAAATCTAATTAAAAAACTTTTTAAAATTGGAGGATTTATAAGATGAGTAGCAAGAAAGCAAAAACATTAACATTGGTGGCGATATTCCTTTTGGGAGTATCGCACGCCGGTGTTGCACAAGACATTATTACCCTTCGTAACGGAGAAGAGGTAAAGGCAAAAGTTACAGAAGTTTCAACGACCGAAATTAAGTACAAATCGTGGACAAATTTAAACGGACCCATTAGAACGGTGCCCAAAACCGATGTGTTTATGATTAAATACGAAAACGGTGAAAAGGAACTTTTTGAACAAAAAACAACAAAAACGGAGACCCCAAAAGCAGAACCTGAAACAGAGCCTGCAAAAGTGGTCGAAACACCCACAACAACTACCAATGAGGTAAGGTTCACATCAGCCTCATCAGGCAAACAAAAACGTCAGAAATGGGAGCAAAAAGCCAATTTTGGTATTTATGCCAATCCTGTCGGTTTTTTGGTATGCGGACCTATCTTTGGGGGCGAACTCACCCTTGTAAAGCATCTCATTATTGATGCTCACATTCGTGTCCCGCGTGCGGGCTTGCTGACAGGTTTCTTTTGGGCAGGTGCTTTCGGCACAAGCAATCTACACGGCATCGGAGTAGGGGCTGACGTAAAGTATATTACTCACGGACGAAAAGGTGGCTTTTATGTAGGACCCGCTTTTGAATGGTGGAAAACAAGTTACAATGTTGAACATGGCTGGTGGGAAGGCACAGGCGTTATAGCCGCTGTGGATTTGGGCTATAAATTTATGTTCAAATCGGGCTTATATCTGCGTCTGGGAGGCTATCTCGGCGGAAGTGTTACCACAAGCAGTTATTGGGAAGAATTTTATTATGGCACTCCGGATATAAGAGTTGATTACAACAAAGGAGAAGGTGCCTTTTTCTTTGCTGCCGATGTCGCTATAGGGTTTGTGTTTTAAGAATTGAGAATGCAGAATGCAGAATTAAGAATAAAAAAAAATATTCAAAATGAAAACACAAGTAGTAAAAAAATCATTATTAGTCTTATCGGTTGTTTTAGCAATCATTTGTGTAAGTTCTTTAATCTCTTGTAACACAAGCAGTTTAAAAGGAACAGAATGGGAAAGCAGAGATGGTTCTGGTGTAATGACACTTATTTTTTCTACAAAAAGTACCGGCACTTGGATATATAAAAGGGATAATTTCGAGTATGACAGTGGCAGTTTGACTTATACTTATGATAAGCCGACTATTATTGTTGTAGTGGACGGAGAGGTTATTACAGGGACAGTTAGCAAAAACACAATGGTACTTAGCGATGGAAATGATACTATAATTTTCACCAAAAAGTAACACAATGCGACTCTCACAAGGTATTTTAACTTTGTGAGAGTCGCTTTTTATTGTAAGAAATTTAATTAAAAAAATAATCATAACATGGCAAATCAAATTTTGACAAACAGTAGTAGCCCACAACAACAGATGGGCAACAGTAGTCCGGAGCGGAAACCGGCACAAACAAACGGGTTAGACTTGCAAAACCAGACGAACAGAACACAACCCTTTAACGTCCGAAAAGGAGCGGACACTATTTACGCTTTTGCGTGCCACAACAAACCAATAGGCATGCGAAACCTAAAAACACTAATCATTGCTTTGGCAATGTTGGCAATAGGCAATGCTTTTGCTCAAAATGTGGGTGAAACTTTTGTCTCCAACGGCATTACCTACAAAATCACTTCCCTCTCGCCCAATGAGGTGAAGATTGGCGATGATAATAATGTTGCTGTCAGCAATCCAACAGGCAGTTATGTTCTGCCAAATTCCGTACAGGGCGGGACGGGTAACCTCACCTACTCGGTTACAGCAATAGGGGATGGCGCTTTTGGGGCTTGCAGTAACTTAACAGCAGTAACTATTCCTAATACAGTAACGATAATAGGGAATTTTGCTTTTTTCGGCACCGGCTTAACATCAATAACATTTCCGGAATCAGTTACAACTATAAGGTGGGGGGCATTTTACCATTGTTTAAGTTTAACATCAGTAACTATTCCAACTTCTGTTACAACTATGGGCGCTGGTACATTTGCTGAATGCTTTGCATTAACAGAGTTGAATTACAATGCGGTTAATTGCAGTGGTCCGGATTTGGTACATCAGCAGCATCACCAGGAGTAACTGATTGGCTTGCTGGGGACACCGCATTAACAACTGTAACCATTGGCAATGAGGTAGAAGTTATTCCTGCGAGTTTGTTTGATGGTTGTAGCAGCATAACGGGAGCATTGACTATTCCCGCTTCGGTTATAACAATAGGAGATACTGCATTTAGGAATTGTAGCGGATTAACATCGGTAACAATTGGCGATGGCTGTACGTATATTGGAAAGTTTGCTTTTTGTTATTGTACAGGTTTAACATCGCTAACTATTGGAAACGCGGTTACGTACATAGACAGGTTTGCTTTTAATGGCTGCACAGGTTTAACGGGAGCATTGACCATTCCTAATTCGGTTACGGATTTACAATGGGGTGCTTTTCATTATTGTAGTGGCTTAACATCCGTAACTATTCCGAACTCGGTTATCCATATAGGTGCAGGTGTATTTGCTAATTGTACAAATTTAGCGTCAGTAGTTATTGGTAATTCAGTTGACACTTTGGGGACTCAAACATTTGCCAACGACGTTAACTTATCCAAGATAACATCTCTGAACACAACACCGCCTTCGTATATGGGCAATAATGTTTTTGAAAATGTGCCAACGGGTATTCCTGTACATGTGCTTTGCGGTTCGATAGCAGACTATCAGGCGGCTGCACAATGGAGCGATTTCACTAATTATGTTGGGATACCTTTTGTGGTTAGCGTTTCAAGCAACAGCAACACAATGGGAACGGCAACGGTAACTCAAACGCCAAGTTGTGCCAACAACAATCAGGCTATCATTCAAGCCACCGCCAACAGCGGTTATCATTTTGTGAACTGGAGTGACAATTCTACTTACAATCCTTACACCTTTACATTGACGGAAGATGTTGCTTTGACGGCTATATTTGCGGCGGATGACGTTACTGGTATAACGGATGTGGATAACTCTAACGACATCAATATTTATCCAAATCCTGTTACTTCTGAATTAATAATTGAAAATGCAGAATTGAAAATTGGTGATAAAATTGAAATTTTCAATGTTTTAGGGCAAATACAACAATCAGTAATTGTTAATCAACAATCTACCATTCAAAAAATGGATGTTTCTACGCTTGCTAATGGTGTTTATTTTATAAAAGTTTTGACCGATAAAGGCATTGCAACAAAGAAAATTATTGTAGAATAAACAATAGGAAAAATAAGTTTATAAGGCGAGGCTTGTACTCGCCTTTTTTGAAATTTATTTATTTTATCAAACTGAAAAATCGTAAAAAGATGAAAAAGATAAAATTATACATAATGGTGGCAGTTGTTTTGTTTTCAGGCTGTAAAAAAGAGAAAATTACAAAGGAAAATGCAATGAAAATGCAAGAATTTGTAATAAATATTGCTCAACACGCTCGGCAGAAACAGCAAAATTTTATTATCATTCCACAAAACGGTTGTGAATTGGCATTTAGCGCTGCTGACCCCGAAGAAGGAATTAACTATAACTACCTTAATGCTATTGACGGTATGGGAATAGAAGAGTTGTTTTATAACGGCTCTGCCGAAACCGACAATGAGCGTTTGGATATGTTGCGACAAATCAAAAATTCGGAGAAAATATTGGTTTCCGACTATGTTTCCAACAACAGCAATGCCGCTGATGCCACACAAAAAAATCGCAATGAGGGCTTTGTGCCTTTTGTACGCACAAGCAACAATTACGATTATATTGAAATACCCGCCCTGACAAACGCCAACCACCGCGATATTACGCAGTTGAGTGAAATAGAAAATTATCTATATCTTATTGGGACTGACAATTTTGGCACAAAAGAAAGTTTTCTCAATGCGATTTCGGCAACCGATTACGATTTGGTGTTGATAGATTTGTTTTTTGAAGAGGTATCGTTCAGCGCTGCTGATATTGCCCGTCTCAAAACAAAAGCAAACGGGGGCAAACGACTTGTGATTGCATACATCAGTATCGGCTCGGCAGAAAATTATCGTTATTATTGGCAAAGTGGCTGGAAAAAAGGCAATCCTTCGTGGCTCAAAAAGCGTTACGAAGGCTACCCTGACGAGTTTTGGGTAGAATATTGGCATTCCGATTGGCAAAGCATTATCTTTGATTACATAGACAAAATTATCACTGCAGGTTTCGACGGTGCATATTTGGATAACGTGGAGGCATATTATTTTTTAGAGCATTAAATTCAATTGAGAATTGAGAATTAAGAATTGTCCGATTTTAGAACAAATTTATCCAAAAATGCAAAAAAAAATAATTCTCAATTCTCAATTTTCAATTCTCCATTCAAAAAAAAGTGTATTTTTGTAATTTAGCACTGAAGATAGAATAAATTATGGAAACACCGATTAGGAAATATCCCATAGGGACACAAGATTTTGAAACTCTTATCACAGGCGGTTTTGCTTATGTAGATAAGACTGAATTTGTTTATACGCTTATTTCCAATCACAGGCAAGTTTTTCTTTCGCGTCCGCGTAGATTTGGAAAAAGTTTGTTCCTTTCTACTTTGAAGTACTATTTTAAAGGTCGAAAAGACTTGTTTAATGGATTGAAAATCAGTGA
>JAISTU010000133.1 GCA_031272415.1 Bacteroidales bacterium
CCGCCCAACCCTGCCGTTGCCGTCTTGAAACGGGTGTATTTTCTCGAAACGGTAATGGTATTCGATAATATTTTCAAATGTAGAGACGTGGCGTGCCGCGTCTTTACCGGACAAATACCAATCATTGAGTTTATTCATTTCATTTTCAACTTCTTTCGGTTTTGTGGCTTCTGTACCGCCAACTTCATTGGCAAGGTTTTTCCAGTTGCCAACCGCAAAGAAAGGTTTTGCAGCATCGGCAGTGCCGGTTTTCAAAATGCGGTGAAATTCTTGGATAATATCGTTTGTCAGAGGATTTCGGGCGGTATCAAGCAAATAATCGAAAGCCACAAAGTGATTGGACGTTTCGATAATATCATCTACCGGCACAGCTTCCTCGTCTTTGAACCCGATTGTGCGGGTCTCAAAGATATAGCGGGTCTGTTCTTCTGTCAGTCGGCTACCTTCAATACGATTTGAGTTGTAGGCAAGATTGACCTGTGTTTTATGATACAAGCCGCCCTTGTGTTTCGACTGCTTTTCGTCCGTTAAATATGTGAGTAAATTGTTCATATTGTCTTACGATTTTTGTTTATTTTGAACTCGTAAGAATTGCTTACAAGTTTGATTTTTCTTTTGTCATTTATTATTTTCATTTTCTTGTTTAAATTCTGTTATCCATTCTTTTAGTTTTTTCTGCAATAATGCTTTGTCGGGTAAATATAAGGCATATTGTGCTGCGTAAATGTTGGCATTCTCAGGCAAAGTCAGTTCTACCAACGTTTGATGGGCAGTTTCGCACAGCAAAATACCAATCGTTGGATTTTCAAAATCCTGTTTTAGATAGCGGTCGTAATAATTGACATACATTTGCATCTGCCCTAAAACTTGGTGCTTCAATTTTTCTGTTTTTTAATCAATCAGCACATAGCACTGCAACAAGCGATTATACAGCACCAAATCAACGTAAAAACTGTCTTCATCAAACGAAAAGCGTTTTTGTCGTGCTTCAAATAGAAATCCCTTGCCCATTTCGAGCAGAAATTTCTGCAAGTTTGACAAAATGCGGTTTTCAGTACCGTTTCGGTATAAACCGATTTTTCTTCCAAGCCAAGAAATTCCAAAGTAAAAGGATTTTTCAGAATGTCGGTTGGCTTTTCAATGGTTTGACCTTCGTTGGCGAGTCGCATCACTTCTGTTTTATCGCGACTCAATGCCAGTCGTTCATACAAACTGCTGGCACACTGTCGGGCAAGTTGCCGCACGCTCCATTGCTGTTGCGTGGCTTCAATTTCATAAAAACGGCGAGCATCCGGATTTTCCACTCGCATCAATATTAAATAATGTGACCACGAAAGGGTAAATTGTAATTTCCGCAACACTGTTGACGAAATTTGAGATTTATGAGACGATGTCTCGTAATTTGCTATATTATTTTGGTTATCAGCAGTTTGCAATTTCGCAGACAGTGTCTGCGAAATCTGTTTGGAATAGATTTGATAAAATATTCTCATTTGCTCAAGGTTGCGTTCAGAAAATCCAGTTCCAAACCTTTCTGTCAATCGTTCCGACAGTTCTTTCAACACGGCTTTCCCGTATGCTGCCCGTTGTTCGCCTTTTTGCTCATCGTCAACGATATACCTGCCAATCTCAAAGTAGGTATAAACCATAGTCAGATTAACAGATTGAGCAATTCGCTGACGAGACTGCTCTATCAGTTCCGTTATTCTGTTGTATAATTCGCTATGTGCCGCCATTGCCGTCAAATCTTCGCGCAGGGTGATATTGTCAAGCCCGCAATGACGGTCAGCACCAGGAAAAACGAGTTGCGGGTCATCGTAAATATTTCCGCCCTTTGCTTCCAAAACCAACTCGCCACGATAGAAATAACGCCTGTCGCAAGCCCACAGAAGCGGCGCTTTCGACTTCGGATAATTCCAGTATTTATCCAATCCCAGCAAGTCCAATTCTTCAAAAAACACAGGACGCGGCGGCACATTCAAAGTATCGTCCGTTGAACGCATCGTGAGCAAAACTCCGTTATTTTCTTTATCCCAAGTTATTTTGAACATATAAATTATTTACGATTTACGATTGTTGATTGAACCGTTTTTATTGAGGCGACTACTATTGAAAGTATTTCGTTGATTTCGGATTTTAGATTGTTGATTGCCGATTGCTGAACAAGGTTACTTTCTTCTAAAAGTTCAAGCCAATACAATGTTTCGTCGGTTTCTTCTTCTACGATTTTAAGTTTATTAATAAAATCCGCCTGTGATTTTGCCCTGCAAGCAGCCCTATAATTTGCACCAGTTGAAGTAGCACTGCGCACAATTTGCTTTGCAATAGTCCACGCTGATGTTTTTTGTGGCAGTTCGTCAATCAATTTGATAACTTCCGCCCCTATTTGCTTTGTTCTTTGTTTAATTATCTCCTGCATAATCTAAAATCATCAATCTAAAATCGTCAATCTAAAATCTAAAATAATAATAATATTGTTGCTATCTAAATGTTTTTAATCTGTTCTGTCATATATTTTTGTTATTCTTATTTTTCTTTGCTTTTTGGAGTGCTATTTCAAATGCTTTGGGTGCGAGTTCGGTTTCTGTGCCAATGGTGGCAATAAATTTATCGGCAAGCCAAAGCGTAACAAGTTCAGATTCGTTAATTTGCAGAAGTTTTGCAATAACGGTAATCTGCTCGCGTTTGGCACCTTGCATGCCATTTTCTATTCTGAAATAGGTAGACGTGTCAATATGTAATGCAGCCGCCAATGTCCGCAGTGGCAGTTGACATTCTTCTCTTAATTGTTTTATTATTTCATTAAACATCATAATTATAACTTGTTTTTCTTCAACTATTTTACAAAGATACACCTTTTTATCAATTAAAAATCAAAAAATAAAAAATTAGGATATTAGAAAACAACACCTTTCTCTGGCATAAAATTTGTATTTTTAAATAAGTAAATAAAAGATTTTTTAACAAAAAAACAGACAATTTATATGAAAAAAAACAGTTTTTGGGCATTTTTATTGTTATTAACAATAGCAAATGCGGGGTGTGATAAAAAAGAAGTGGTAAAATATTCTCAATTACCGGAAGTGAGTCAAACATTTATAGAGACCCATTTTAGTGGGGTTGCGGTTAGTACGGTGGTCAGAGAGCAGGACAATTTGGCTACTCATTGGAGCGTTTATTTGGTCAATGGTGTTGAGATTGAGTTTGAGAAAAAAGGTCAATGGGAAGAGGTAGATTGCAAAACTTTTGCCGTTCCTGCCTCTATTTTGGCTTTAATTCCTGCTCAAATTATAACCTATTGTCAAGAAAATTTTCCAACCGTTTTGATAACACAAGTCAATAAGGAAAATTACGGCTACGAAATTGGACTTTCCAACGACATGGACATTGAGTTTAATTCCAAAGGAGAATTTAGGAAAATAGATTAAGTCATTGAAAATCAGATTGTTATATAATCATTTTTTTGCTTTCAATATTAAGGTGAAAAAAAATAATGATAATTTATAAAATAATTTAATATTTTTTGCGTTATTTTATTTTAAGATTATTATTGGATTGAAAGTAAAAAGGGATTTGAAAAAATATAGTAGCCAACTCATTGGGATTGTGGTCGTTAGTGTTTTAACGGTGGCAATGTATTCCTGTTCAACACGTAAAAATACGTTTGGACATCGGGCATATCACGGCATAACGACAAGGTATAATATCTATTTCAATGGAAATGAGAGTTTTAAGGAGGCACAGGCAGAGATTGCGGACAAAATCAGGGATGATTACACCAATATTTTGCCTGTCTATCCTGTTGTAGCACGGCAAACGGCTTTGGAATCGTCGCCAAAATTGGACAGGGCGATTGAAAAAGCATCAAAAGCCATCTATAAGCATTCCATGTTAATTCGGGGTGTAGAATATTGCAAACCAATGGACGACACTTACTTATTGATGGGAAAAGCCTATTATTTGCGACAAGATTATGCAGATGCACTTAATATTTTTTCCTACATAACTACTACACATAAAAACGGTAATGTTTGGGCAGACGCTTTCACGTGGAAGGCAGAAACTTACTTAAAAATGAACAACATAACAGAGGCAGAAGCAAGTTTGGAAGAAGGACGTTACCCCGTTTCTATACACAAAAAAGACAGTTATCGGCAACATTGGGAGGCGACAATGGCTCAATTGTTGATTACACAAAAAGAATATGATAATGCGACCGTATATTTACAGGAAGTATTGAAACACAAGCGAATAAAGAAAGATTTTAAGACACGTGTTCGCTTTATTTTGGCACAAATTCAGCAAAAATTAGACCAGCCTGCGGAGGCTGCCAAACAATATGCGATGGTGTTGAAAAAAAATCCACCTTATGAAATGGAATTTAATGCAACTGTTAATTTGGCACTTTGTTCACCCGAAAAAAGCAAAGATAAATTGACAGCAAGAAATCAACTCAAAAAAATGCTCAAAGATGAGCGAAATGAAACTTATAAAGACCAGATTTTCTATGCTTTAGCACAATTAGACCTGCGTGATGAGGACACCGCCGCAGCCGTCAAAAATTTAGAGGCATCTGTCTTTTGGAGCATAGACAATCCCTATCAAAAAACAGTTTCGGCTTTGCAATTGGCAGAAATATATTTCGCTAAAAATCAATACGTTGAATCACAAAAACATTATGATACCGTATTTAAAAATTTACCGCCTACGTTTCCCGACTATGACAATTTGAAAAAGCGTTTGGGAATTTTGAAAGATTTGGTAGAACAATTGGGCATTATTTCGCACGAAGATAGTTTGCAAAAAATAGCCTCTTTGCCCGAAGAAGAGCGTTTAAAATATATAGATGATTTGATTGCTGCCTACCAACAAGCCGAAGAAGAGCGTTTGGCGGACGAGGAAGATAAAGCAGCAATGATGACCAGCACCAAATCCTCACGCAGTAGCAGTTCTTCGAGCAGCAATTCGTCCTCAAAGTGGATATTTGACAATCCCACACAAGTAAAATTGGGAGAACAAGCGTTTAGGAAACGTTGGGGGGTACGCACTTTGTCGGATTATTGGGCGGTGAGCAATTTAAGTTCTTCTATTACAAGCAGTTCCGAATCAAGTATGGTAGCAGCAAGTAGTACAGAAACGACACCCGATTTTGATGATGATAGCATGGCAAGCGACAGTGCGAAAACGGATAAAAGCAACCGCAATACGGACCCTACAACACGCGATTTTTACTTGCAGGATGCCCCTTTTACCGATGAGCAAATGCAAGCCTCAAACAGAGCCATTGCGGGAGCGTTGTACACTTCCGGCACAATTTATAAAGAAGATTTATTGGACGCAAAAAAAGCAATCGCTCAATGGGAAACCCTTTTGCAGCGTTTTGAGGAGGATAAATTGTATCCTGCGACTTGTTTTCAATTGTATCGCACTTACAAAGAAATGAATAATGAAATCAAAAGTGATTATTATAAAGACATCATACTCAATAAGTTTCCTAACACGGACTATGCTACTTTAATCAAAAATCCTAACTATTTTGTTGAAGTTGCGCAATCTGCCAAAGAAGCCGAAACTTTTTATGATTCTGTGTATAATACTTACAAAAAAGAAAATTATCCGTTGGTAGTTCAACTATCCCAAGAGGCATTGGCAAAATATCAATCGCCCGAATTGCGCCCTAAATTGGCATTTTTACACGCCATTTCAAAAGGAAAAATAGAAGGTTTGGATACCATGAAAGTATTGCTCACAGCGGTAACAATGAATTATCCTACTACCGAAATTGACACCGCAGCACAAGCCATTTTGGAGGCATTAAAAAGAAGTGATTTTGCCAAAAAAGATGAAACAAATGCAGATACAAGCAAGCAATTAGCATTGCCCACTTTTTTGTATCAACCCGATAATTTTCACTTTATTATACTCATTGTCAATATAAAAGACACAAAAGTTGACCAATTAAAAAATAAAATTTACGGGTTTAATAAAGAATATTTTCGCTTACAACAATTTGACGTGGCAAATATTTACTTGGATGAGACCTCCCAATTGCTGACCATTTCAAAATTTGAGAATAAAAGCAATGCAATGGATTACTATCATTTGTTGAAATCGGATAATAAGTATTACAAAGATTTTAATCAAACTTTGTCCTCAAAAGTGTTTGCCATTTCGGACACCAATTATCCCATTTTTTATAAAAATAAGAATTTGCGACATGATTATGAGTTGTTTTTTAATGAAAATTATTTAAAACCCTAAAAAAATGAGAATTGAGAATTATTTTTTTTGCATTTTGGGATAAAAAAGTTCTAAAAATAAATAAAAAAGCATTTTCAATTCTCAATTTTCCATTCCCCTGTCCTGAAAGGACAAAATTTTCATAACCGCAGGTCGAGACCTGCGGAATTTGATAACGCTCCCACCACTGTCTGAAAGACAGAACTTATTTTTCCCCGCAGGTCGCACTGCGTTTGACCTGCGGTTATGAAAATTAAACCTTTCAGGTTTTTATAAAATCCTGCTAATCATATAAATCTTGTAAAAATCGTGGTTCAGACAAATGCAAAAAAAA
>JAISTU010000145.1 GCA_031272415.1 Bacteroidales bacterium
TCAAAAGCCTACGTGAAACAGTTGGCGGTTGGGAAGCCATACGATTTGCTTGAGCCAGTGTATGGTGTCGGCATTGTCAATGCAAAGATTTTTCCCGAAAAAGAGCAGTTTTATCATCATTATAAGGTAATTAACGTCGAAGACAGCGAAGATATTATTGAAGATTTGGAGTTTATTTTGGTGGAATTGGAAAAGGATATTAAACTGAAGGGTTTAACGAAATTGCAACATAAACAGTTGGCAGTCTTGTGGTTACGCTTTTTGAAAGAGACGCGGGGCGATAGGACAATAGGGGCTTCAGAATTGTCTCAACATGCAGAACTTCAAAAAGCGGTAAGTATCTGTGAGGTAGGGGGTTACACGGATGCGGAATTGTTTCTATACGAGCGTAATTCTGACGCCATTTCAACCGAAAAAACCCTCCAAAATGAAACCCGAAGAGAGGCATTAGAAGAAGGAAGAATAGAAGGGAGAGTAGAGGGTGAAAAGAAAAAAGAAACAGAATTTATTTTAAATGCGTACCAAAATGGTATTTCAATAGAACAAATTGCAAAAATTGTCCAATTACCGGTTGAAAATGTTACCAAAATTTTAAGGCAAAACGGAATAAATACATAAATTATGAAAATTTCCAGCAAAAATCCATTCTCCTTGGCTATAAAAAGTTGAGGATTAATAGATTTTTTTTGCATTTTGGGATAAATTTGTTCTAAAATCAGCAAAAACAAAAAAAATAACATAACAAAAAAAATATTTTGCACAATAAATCAAACTCCTTTTTCGTTGTATAAGAATATGTAACAAAGAGATATAAACGAGAAATTGCGACAGAAATGGTAGAAGTATTAGTATTAGGTAGAAGTCAAAGAGTAAAAGATTGGGGATTTGAGGTGATTGAAATTCCTGATTTGTTGGATGAAAGTGAGGTTCATTATTGGGTTTTGAATTTGTTCGCCAATAATGATATTGATAAGTTGGTGATTGAGATGGACGAAAAACCCGAACTTGCTTTGCAGATAGGATTTCATATTCGATTGACAATAGAGGAGTTAGGAAATTATGCTTTAATACCGCTTTTATATGTGAGCCATTTTTCGTTAGAATGGTTATTTGAGCCGCTAAAACCGCCACTTTTCGCACATTTACTCTCTACAAAAGGTGTTTATTTCTCATTTTTCAAAAATATTCAATTTTTAGAGGACGAAATTAGAAATATGAGACCACTTTTACCGAGTGAATATAAGTCTGATTTTTTTGATATTATTCATCCGCAAATTTTTGATGGCATTACGTATTTACCTAAAAAACAATCACTTGCAGATGCGTGGAGTGTTTATCGATTAGATAAATCCGCCAATACCAATGTTTTATTAAATAATCCTCTTTTTGAGAAAAATTATACAAAATTATACTTTAAATATGCAAAAATAAAAAATTTTGGCATAGGACTTTTGGTGTCATCGCTCAAAAAAGTGGGTCAAATTGCGCTCGGCAAAAGTAATACCATTGAGGCATACAAAAAACGCATACTTTTTGTGGATGATGAGGCGGACAAAGGCTGGGAAATGGTGTTTAGAGCCATTTTTACTACCGCAAAAGCAGCAGATTTTGTGGTGATAAAAGAAAGTATAAAAAAATATGAAGATTTGTCGCAAGAGAGTAAAGATATTATTGAAAAACAAGATTTTGATTTGTATCTTATTGATTTTAAACTCTCTGAAAATAATGCCATTGATGATATAAGAACTTTTTCCGGCGTGCAAATTATGAACAAAATTAAAGCCATCAATCTTGGTAATCAGGTCATTATGCTCATTTCTATGGATAAAATCGGCTACTTAAAAACTCTATTATCCTCAGGGATAGACGGTTATTATCTCAAAGAAATGCCTGAATATGGTTTTTCGAGCGTGCATTCGAATCAAAATTATCATGTTTTTAAAATGGATGCAGCGCGTTGTTTGACAAAAGGCTATCTTAAATTTATTTTTAACGGAATTACACGCGTTAAAACCAAATTGAGAACTTTAAATGATGCCATTTTTTTGAGGGAACTTCGCAATCAAATCAATCTTTTTTGGGATATGTTGCAAAAATCACACACACAAGAAGAGTTTGCGTATTCATATATTACGCTCTATTTAGTGATTGAGATGGTTAATAATTATTTTGTTCGTCAAACCAAAGAAGAAAAATGGTATATCAAAGATAGCGGACTTTTGTTGGAATGGACAAACACGCCACCGCCGGCAGTCAATTATGTCAAAGGCAAAGAAGTGGTAGGGGAGGCGTCAGAATGGCAAAAAATAACAGGACTTTATTTGCAAAAATGGAAACCTGACAATCATGTTGTGGCGGATTTTACTTTTTTGTCGGAGTTGTATTTTCTTATCCGTAAGAGAAATGCTTTTGTGCATAAAGATATTAAAATTTTAGAGCAAAAAAAGAATGGATTGTATCTCAACCGAGATGTCTATTCACACGAAGGTATTGTACGCCTTTTCAAAGCCATAGAAAAAATTATAGATTTTTTGTAAAGAATTGATTATCAAATCTCTATGTTTTACCCGACTCCGCCGATTTCGATTTGTAAACAAAAGAGTATCAACATGTTACGATTTAGCGGGGTACTACTAATACTCTTTATTCTGTTGATAATCAATTAGTTGCGACATTATTTGATATACATTTTTCAAATGAGTGTCTTTGAGTAGAGAGAGATGTTTTTGCAAAATCAGTTTATCTTTTCGTTTGGCTGGACCTGTTTGGGCTTGTAAAGGGGCGAGTGTTTCAATTTTGTAACATGTTTCTTTGATAAGAGGCTTAATGAGTTCAAAATCAATATTTTGCTCTTTTAAAATTTGTGCGGCGGCGGCATAAAGTGCATTGACAAAATTGGAGGCGAAACAGCCTGATAAATGCAAAAACAAACGTTGCTGACTGCTTAAAATGCGGGTCAAAGGGCTCATTTTGTTGGCAATGGTTTGTAAAATGGTTTCTGTTGCGGAGTTGGAGGCTTCTATAAAAAGTGGAACTGCCTCAAAATCAATAAAATATCCCTTTGTTAAAGTCTGAAATGGGTAAATTACACCAAGATTGGGAGTTGTTTTTTGCAAAATATTCATATCCAAACTGCCGGAGGTATGAGCAATAATTTTGTCTGTTGCAGGTAAAATGTCTATAATGTGCTGATAATAAGCATCTTGTATACATATAATTAACAAATCAATGTCAGCATTTTGTACAATTTGTGGCAAATGTTTATCTTTTGAAGAAAATGTAACTACTTGATAATCAAGTGCTTTCAATCTGTTTTGAAAATGCCAGCCAACATTTCCATTGCCAATAATGCCGATTTTTTGTGGTGTTTTCATTGAATTGTAGGATAATTTTGCAAAAAAGACATCAACTTTTCCAATGCTTTGGCACGGTGGCTAAATTGATTTTTCATTTCCAACGGCATTTCACCGAAAGATAAATGACTATCTGTCGGCAAAAAAATAGGGTCGTAGCCAAAACCTGCATTACCTCTTTTGTCTGTTAAAATTTCTCCTTCTACTTTGCCTTCAAAAATATATTCTTTTTGATTGATAATCAAAGCAATAACTGTTCTAAAACGTGCCTTTCTGTCGGCAATATTTTTCATTTCAAGGAGTAATTTTTGCATATTATCTTCAAAAGAGCAAGCCTCACCCGCATAGCGTGCCGAAAACACGCCCGGTCTGCCGTCCAACGCCGCCACTTCCAAGCCCGTGTCATCAGCAAAACAATCCAAATGATATTTTTGTGCAACATATCTCGCTTTTTGCAACGCATTTCCTTCTAAATCAGGCGATTCTTCAGGTATTTCATCATAACAATCAATATCACTCAATGACAATATAATATGTTGATTATCAACTAATTGCCTTACTTCTTCTAATTTATGTTTATTATTACTTGCAAAAACTAATTTCATTTTTTTTTGTTTTGTTTATATAAAATACTCATTTTCAGTTATTTATCTTTTAAATCTATCCAAAGTGATTTTCAATGAAAAAACGTGTGAATAAAAAGAAATATTATCGGCATTGTTTTTTCGTTTGCCGACATCCCCCACATTGCAAAGCGCATAATCTACGCTGACAATGTCTTTTATGCAAAATCCAATCCCTAAATTGACATCGCAATTGAACGCATTTTTGGGTGCTCCGTCCTCTGTCAAATGAATTTCTTTTTGCATATTTCCGATACCTGCACGGACAAAAACTATATTTTTTATGCCAAATTCAAGCCCTGCATGTGGTGCAAAAGACACCCCTTTGCCACTGATGACATCATTACGCTCTCCGTCAAAAAACATATCAAAATCTATCGCCGCTTCGAGCGTAAAACCTTTGCCTAATTCAAAATTTTTCCCCGCTCCAAATGACAAAGAAGGCACTGTATATTCAAGTCCGTTTTGTGGAATATCATTATTTGTTTGTCGAAAAACCTCCTCCATTTCGCTTGTGAGGTGAAAAGTCCACGCATTAAAAGTTGTAGTTAAATCCTTGATTACCAGACCAATTTTCCATTTTTTGATTTCATACAATAAACCTGCATCCAATCCAAATCCCCAGCAATTGGCAAATTTTCCTATATTTCGCTCTACAATTTTAAAATTAGCCCCAAATGATAAGCCTTTTACCTGCGTAAATGAGCGTCCATAAGAGAGCAAAATTCCCCAGTCGGCAGCCGTAAAATAGGTAATGCGGTCGTAATTTATATTTCCTTCTTTATCAATGAGTTGCGTTGTATTTGGAATATTATCTACCCCAAAACGCAAAATGGTCAATGCGACAGTTTGTTGGTCATCAATTCGATAGCCAAAAGCCCCATAATCATATTTGGCAATGCCTGCAAAATATTCGGTGTGCATAAGTGAAAGTTCATATTTTTTTCGCATGATTGACAAGCAAGCAGGGTTCCAGTAGGCAGCCGTTACATCATCGCTCATGGCAACCATAGTATTTGCCACCGACAAACCTTCCGCTCCAACTCCTAATGTAAGGAATGCGTTAGAATATTTTGCCGTTTGCCCATATAACGATAATCCACTGATTATCAAGCAAATAGAAATTGCTAATAAACGTTTTTTCAATTGATAATTTACTGCTTTTACCATGCGACTTTAAAAGTATAAAACCATTAAACGTAAAAAGAAGCAAATTATTGTACAAAAAATGGGCAAATATTCAATCATTATCTCTCAAAATGAATGTCTATAATGCATTATTTTAAGCCTCATAGTGGGATTCATAGTGAAAATATCGAAACAAAAATCTCCAATTTTCCAAGATAATATTTTCCATATTTTGGTTTAAATAGGCATCAGAGGGGATAGTTAATTGTAGTATTTGACGGTCAAGCAAATATTGAAAAAAATCGGCTGATATGGGTATATGTGTTACAAAGTCGTCTAATCTCAACAGATTATGGTTATAGAATGGATTGTTTTTGTCATCCATGCACACCATCAAAGTAGTACTCCCAACTTCTATAGCGTGATGCTTGTTAAGATACAAACAAAAATGTTTTGATTCTAAAACTGACGCCGTCTCACACAAGTTAGCCATATCTTTAGTTTCTACATTTATTGAAGCATCTTTCAATTTATCTACTATTTCTATTATCTTTTGGGATAATTTAGTTTGAAATTCTGATAATTTATCTATATTTTGCAAATATATCAGTCTATTTCCATTTGTGATATCCAAAAATGCTTCTTCCAGTATGTTGCTAAGTAGTTTTTGTTCTTCCTGCTGATCAGCAAACATAGGAAAAGGTATGTGTTTCATATTCCTAACATCATCCTTGCCTGCTACAGCGCAATAGCCCATGTTTTGCCAAATATTATCTTTCCATTTTACAAGGCAAATATTCAAAATGGTCTCATTTTCAATCAATTTCAAATGTTCAAAATCGGTAAATTCATTAGAAAGGAATATTTGTTTTTGAGAATCAATGTGTTCGAGTAAAAATCCATCTTTTTCTATCTTTTTGAGTAAAAAATAATCTATGATTTGTTTTGAAATATTGTTAATAAATTGATATTGAGGATGTGCCTCGCCTAATATTTGGGCATAATATTCCACAACCCGCATGCCGAGCAAAGGCGAATGAACATTGAATAGAAAGTTAACCTTTATTACATATAGTTGAAAGTTTACTTGTTCCGTTAGAACAAGGGCACCATCTTTGTTCAAATGAGGTTTTATAAATGTCTTAATAGATTGGTTATAAAAATGATTCCATAGAAACGACTCTCTCGCAATGAAAAGCAAAGTTTCCCGCACCGATGCTACATCACTGTCAGCATTAATCTCTAAAATATCTTGTAATCTTTCATTTTGTGGTGCATCCTCAAATTCATTCTCAAACAATTTGTAAATATCAATCAATGCCTCGAAAACATCATCCCTATCTTCAAAAAGCGGGTCTATGATTTCCTTTTTTTCAGGGGGACAAAGGCAAAACCATATCAAAAAGCAAATGTCTTGTATATTGATTCATCTTCATAATATTCCGTGTCTTTTGAGTAAAACGGCAATGGAGTTCCATACAATTGAGTATGCTTTTTTGTAAAGGCACTAAATAGGTTGGTTTCGCTAATAATATCTTCAAAATAAGCGACAAAAATGCAAGCCATTTCTTTTGCATCTTCTTTATTATCAAGCAGTTGCATAATTTCTGAATTTTGAATGATATCCAATACTTTACTGCACAATGAATGATAATAATTATCTGCAAAATTAGCATCATCGTAAGGATGATACCGTAGCCAATCCTTTTGTAAAATTTTTCCGCTTTGTTTTTTTAATTTCATCTGTATTGATATTTTTTTTTGTAGTTTGCAAAAAGTACACATTTTTTTGAATTGAGAATTGAAAATGGAGAATTATTTTTTTGCATTTTTAGAACGTTTTTCTCCTAAAATGAAAAAAAATCTCTTAAGCCTCAACTTTTTTTAACAAAGGAGGATGGATTTTTGCTAGAAATTTCCTCATTTTCCATTGCTATGTATTTATCCCATTTTGTGTTAGAATTTCAGCAATTGTAGCCATCGGAATATCAGTCAAAGCATGAATTTCTTCAACTGATTGCAACTTTTGCCACATTTTTATGATAAATTCTTTTCGCTCTTCTACTCTTCCTTTTGCCTCACCTTTCTTTTCACCCTCAACCAAACCTTCTGCTCTGCC
>JAISTU010000186.1 GCA_031272415.1 Bacteroidales bacterium
AAAGCCTTGCCATAGAATTTAACACCTCCGTGTTGGGATAATCCAGGCTATAATCATCTGTAGTTCCCTCACGCAGAGTTAAATAGCCACTTTGATAAAGAAATTTTTCAGGGCTTGCACTGTCAATTTCGCCCGGATTTCGTGCAAATTCTTTAGAAACAGGCAAATTACGAAATTGCTCTACTGTTAAATGCTTGTCTTTTAAATAATTAGCAATTACACTGGGAGTGCCGGACTCAAACCAATAATTATCAAAATCTTTATTATCAAAAAACAATAAAGTCGAATAAGGATTATACATCCTATGAATACCGTCAAAGCAAAAACCATTATAATAGTTTCGCATTTTATCTATCAATTCATCTGTCGTTATTTGCATTTTATTGGCTGTATCTTCCAAATAATCAGTGAAATACGTTTTAATTTCTTCTTCAGTATAGCCACACATTTGCCCATATTGAGGTTTAAACGAAACATCTGTAAGATTATTCAATTTGGAAAATACCCCTACTCTTGCAACTTTTGAAATACCTGTCAGAAAAACAAACTTTATATATTGCTCATTTGCTTTGACTTGCGTATAAAAATCACTGATAAATTCTTTAATCGTTTCTATCA
This sequence comes from Bacteroidales bacterium, assembly GCA_031272415.1. Lineage (GTDB taxonomy): Bacteria > Bacteroidota > Bacteroidia > Bacteroidales > WCHB1-69 > JAISTU01. Next base: position 619 of record JAISTU010000186.1, read on the forward strand.
GTTCTTTTGACTTAAATAGATTGTCTAACAATGGTTTATCATACTCATCAATCAAAATAACCACTTTTGAATTTTTTTTTTCATATACTTCGGTAATCAAAGAATTGAGTGCATCTCCAATTGACACATCTGTAATTATCTGTACGTCATGTATTTTTGCAATTTTAGAAAGCATCCGAAGTATAGATTTTCTCATCGTAGCAATTCCTTCTGTTGTAGTTATTGAATTCATATCCAAACGAATAACAGGTGATGGCTCAAAATCTGCTCTATTTAGCCATTCTTCGGCATATAAACCCTTAAAAAGTTCTTTTCGGCCTTGAAACAAAGCCTCAAAAGTAGAAATGGTTAGCGTTTTGCCAAATCTTCGCGGACGTGTAAAAAAATATAACTCTCCCTGCTCAATCAAATCAATCAAATATCGGGTCTTATCTACATACACCAAATTATTGTTGATTAACTTCTCAAATACCTGTATTCCAAGCGGTAACCTTTTTCTTCCTGTCTTCATAATCAAAAATTTTATCTATTTATACATTTTTTATTGCTGTTTATTTTTTTGCTGTTTCGCAAAAATACACAATTTTTTTGATTAAAAATTAAGAGTGATTTTTAGAGTGGAGGGTCTTTTCCCCCAATTTTATAATAAATTGGTGCAAAAATGCAAAAAAATCTACATTTTTCACGCTAAAAAAGGATATATTTACGTCATTTTGTCATTTTATTGTCTGAAAAGCCTGCCAGAATGTCATAAAATTGAGTGTGGAACGATATTTGATATTAGTAAATGCAAAAGGAGATAAAAAAACATGAACATAGAAAAATTCACTATAAAAGTACAAACAATTTTAGCACGCAGTCAAGAGATTGCGGCACAATATCAACAGCAGATGCTCGAAAATCTGCACATTTTAAAAGCGATGCTCGAACAAGATGATGTTGTTGCTTTTCTGCTCAAAAAATGCAATGTAAATATAGCCGTTTTAAAGCAGGAAACCGACAAGCAGTTGTCGCAACAGCCCAAAGTGAGCGGAGCGGGCAGTATGTATATGTCTAACGAAGTCAATGCAGTTTTACAGAAAGCATTAACGCTTGCCACCGATTCTAAAGATGAATTTGTTGCGGTAGAACATTTACTTTTAGCAATGTTGGAGACGAATGGCAATGTCCGTAATTTATTGAAAAACAATGGATTAACAGAAAAAGAACTCAAAACAGCGATTGCACAAATGCGCAAAGGTAGCAAAGTGGATTCTCCGCATGCCGAGCAAACGTACAATGCGTTGAATAAATATGCACGTAATTTAAACGATTTGGCAAGGAAAGGCAAACTTGACCCTGTGATAGGCAGGGATGAGGAAATAAGACGTGTTTTGCAAATTCTTTCCCGCCGCACAAAAAATAATCCTATTTTAGTGGGGGCACCCGGAGTAGGCAAAACGGCAATAGCAGAGGGACTTTCGCATAGAATAGTTTCGGGCGATGTGCCTGAAAATCTGAAAACTAAGTCCGTATATTCATTGGATATGGGGGCTTTGATTGCCGGTGCAAAATATAAAGGCGAATTTGAAGAAAGATTAAAATCGGTTATTAAGGAAGTTATTGAGAGTGAGGGTGAAATCATTTTGTTTATTGATGAGATTCACACATTGGTAGGCGCCGGCGGTGGTGATGGCGCCATGGATGCAGCCAATATACTCAAACCTGCTTTGGCAAGGGGCGAGTTAAGAGCCATAGGAGCCACCACTTTGAACGAATATCAAAAATATTTTGAAAAAGACAAAGCATTGGAGCGACGTTTTCAAACAGTTTTGATAGAAGAGCCTGATATTGATGCATCTATATCCATTTTGAGAGGCTTAAAAGAACGATATGAAACGCATCATCAAGTACAAATATTAGATGAGGCGATAATTTCGGCAGTAATGCTCTCAAAGCGTTATATAACAGAGCGTTATCTACCCGATAAAGCAATAGATTTGATAGATGAAGCCGCCTCAAAATTAAGATTGGAAATTAACTCCGTTCCGCAGGAATTAGACGACGTAGAACGAAAAATTAGACAATTAGAAATTGAAAGAGAGGCTATTAAACGCGAAAATGATGAACAAAAAGTGAGTGAATTATCTTCCAAAATAGCCGAACTTTCTCAAACTCGTAATCAATTGAAAGTCAGGTGGCAACAAGAAAGAGATTTGGTAAATGATATTCAAAATGCAAAAAATGACATTGAAAATCTCAAATTTGAAGCCGAACAAGCCGAACGCAATGGTGATTATGGAAAAGTAGCCGAATTGAGATATGGAAAAATCAAAGAAATTGAAAACAAAATTGAAACTGACAGGCAATCTTTGAAAGAGTTGCAAGGCGATGCACCTATGATTGACGAAGTAGTTGGTACTGACGACATTGCAGAAGTAGTTGCCCGCTGGACAGGTATTCCGGTGAGCAAAATGATGCAGAGTGAAAGGGAAAAATTGCTGCATTTGGAAGACGAACTACATAAGCGTGTTGTGGGGCAAGATGAAGCCATTGCTGCTATTTCGGATGCCATTCGGCGCGGAAGAGCAGGATTACAAGACGAAAAACGTCCCATCGGCTCATTTATTTTCATGGGAACCACTGGTGTCGGAAAAACAGAAGTAGCCAAAGCGCTGGCGGATTATCTGTTCAATACCGAAGATGCAATTGTAAGAATTGATATGTCGGAATATCAAGAGTCTCACTCTGTTTCGCGTCTGGTAGGGGCGCCGCCCGGCTATGTAGGATACGACGAAGGCGGTCAATTGACAGAAAAAGTACGCCGCAAACCTTATTCGGTAGTACTTTTTGACGAAATTGAAAAAGCACACCCAGACGTGTTTAACATACTTTTGCAAGTATTGGATGACGGCAGATTGACCGACAACAAAGGGCGTGTTGCCGATTTTAAGAATACAATTATCATTATGACTTCCAATTTGGGGTCGCATATTATAGAAGATAATTATTCAAAGGCAAACAATGTAGATACTCCGCAATTGTTTGAGCAAACAAAAAGCGAAGTTATGCAGTTGCTCAGAAAAACAATACGACCTGAATTTCTCAATCGTATTGATGAAATTTTGATGTTTAAACCGCTCTCTAAAGCAGAAATAAAACAAATTGTATATCTGCAAATTGCAAATTTAGAAAATTTATTGAGCAAAAACGAAATGAGTATTCAATTGACGCAATATGCGGTAGACGCATTGGCAGAGATGGGTTATGACCCTATGTATGGGGCGCGTCCGCTCAAAAGGGTGATACAAAAAAATATTCTTAACAATCTCTCAAAAATGATTTTGGCAGATAAAATTAAGAAAAACATTCCCGTTACAATTGATTTTATTGAAGACCAATTTGTGTTTTACAATAAAGGGGAAAAATAATAACATAATACTTTGCATTTCTTTTTGAAAGTCAGCCATGTTGCCAAATATGGCTGGCTTTTGCTTTTCTTGGAAGGGGAAAAGGATGAAAGGGAAAAAAAATCACTTTCAACTTTTTTTTTGCATTTTGGGATAATAATGTTCTAAAATTTGAATAAAATAATATATAAAATATTGATATTCAAATATTTACATTTCAATAATCTTAATTGAAAAGTGGAAAAGCCACATTTCCCCTTATTGAAACAATTTAAAAATATCATTTCCGAAGGCAAAAACCATCAAAAGTAACAACAAAATAAAACCTATATTGAGGGCTATTTGAACTACTTTATCGGGTACTTTTCTCCTGATAATCAATTCAATAAGAGCCACCAAAGCATGACCACCATCCAAGCCCGGTATAGGCAATATATTCATAAATGCCAACAAAAGCGACAACAGCCCCGTGATGCGCCAAAATCGGTGCCAATCCCATACTTTTCCGTAAATTTGTGCAATACCTATCGGACCCGACAAAGCCGTAACTTTTTCTTTGCCTGAAAATATTTTTCCAAAACCTTTGGCATTGACAACCAACATATCTATCGCCTCTTGCCAGCCGTATTTGAACGACTGCCACAGCGTATAATTATGCGTTTGGTACGGAATATGTGTCAAAAAGCCCAATTTTCCGTTAGAGTCTACCTCCACTGTATTGGAAATGGTGTCTTTCCCTCTAATTGCTTTTAAATCAATCGATTTAGAGGTAAATAGTGGCAATTTTTCCAATAAATCACCATAGGAAGTGATTAAAATACTGTCGTTGATAGCACAAATGATGTCGCCTTTTTGAAATCCTTTCCCATGCAACGGCATATCAGGTAAAATGCTGTCTATCAATGGAATAAAATTAGCCATATCAATAAATCTGCCTTGTGAAGTTTTCAAAACCTGATAACCTTCGTCTCCGATAACAATGTCTTTTTTCTCTCCATTTCTGTCAACAGTAACAATACTACCCATGAGCATGTTAGGGGAGGCGGCATCCGAAAAACGTTCCTTTTTTTCGCCATCAATGCAAATAATTTTATCTCCTGTTTGAAACCCCATATTTTGAGCAGCCTCAAAAGCGTAAATTCCATCTGTAACATCCTCATTAGCAATGTATTGCTTTTGAAAATGACCAATTACCACCGCAAACAACAAAACACCTACAATCATATTGACAATAACACCTCCTAACACAATGATTAAGCGTTGCCAAGCGGGTTTTGAGCGATATTCCCACGGCTGCGGCTCGGAGGGCATGTTGTTGATAGTCTGCGTTTCATCTATCATGCCTGAAATTTGACAATAACCACCCAAAGGCAACCAACCAATTCCATATTCGGTATTATCCGGATATTTTCTCCAATCATCATCCGAAAGAGTCTCTTTATCAATGACTTGCATTTTTGCTTTTCCTTTTTCATCCAACACCTCATCTCCATTTTCGTCCAAAACTTTTTCCGTATCAGGCAAATTTTTAGCAAAAAACTTAAAATGAAACTTTCCATTGAATTTTTTACATTTAAAAATCGAAAAAGAAGGATTAAAAAACAAATAAAATTTGGGAACACGTACTTTAAAAATCCGCGCCGCCAAAAAATGTCCAAACTCATGCACAAAAATCAACAAAGCCAACCCACATAACAATTGGGCTATCATTATAATATTCATTCTATTTTTATGTTTATTTATATTTAATTAGTGAAATACAAAGATACACCTTTTTATCAATTAAAAATTAAAAACGTTTTTTTCAATTGAGAATGGAGAATTGAGAATGGAGAATTATTTTTTTTTGTATTTTTGGGATAAAAACGTTCTAAAAAATGAAAAAAATTGTCTGAACTTTGATTTTCGCATGATTATCTTGATTTTTGCGATTTCCTTATTAACAAAAAAATAAGGGTAATGATGGGGCTATTTTTTGGCTACTAAGGGTGCTTTAATAAATGAAGGTTTTATAAAAATCTTGAAAATCACACAAATCATTCTAAATCAAAGTTCAGATAGAGAGATTGCGGGGCAAGCCCGCAATGACGGTGTAAGAGGCGGTACAGATTTTAGAACATTTTTCTCCCAAAATGCAAAAAAATGCGATACTACAAAAAAAATCACTTTTTTTTTAATTATTTTTAGGGATTTGGGGATGATATTTCACTATTTTTGGGGAATTGTTAATCAAATTTTTTATGCTATCTTTGCAAAATAGTAAGAAAAAAAAAGATTTAATTGATTTTTATGGTAAAAAGAATAATATATATAACATTTTTAATTGGCTGTGTATCAGTAGTTTGGTCTCAAAATGATTCGACTGTAACACTCACACGCAGTCAGTACGAAGGAATATTGCAGCGGTTGAATGCGTTGGAAAATCAGGCGGAGAAATCCCAAAAACGAATGGCAAAACAAAACCAAATGAAAGAAAACGACACTACTATCACTACTTCACACGCATCCAAAGGACGGCTGCAATTGGGCGGTTATGGCGAGATAACTATGCATCGCTTTTTTTATAGCAATGAATTTACTCGTTATGCCTATCCTGAACAATATAAAAATGTACCCAGCAGAGGTCAATTTGATTTACCACACGTTGTTTTTACGGTAGCATACGACTTTGGAAAGGGGTGGAAAATGTCTGCCGAAGTAGAATTTGAACACGGTGGCACCGGCACTACCATAGAAATTGAAGAAGAAGAATTTGGAGAATATGAACAAGAAGTTGAAAAAGGTGGCGAGATAGCATTGGAACAATTTTGGTTGGAAAAATCCTTTGCAAAGTGGGCAAATTTACGTATAGGACACATTATTGTACCTATCGGATTAACGAATCAGTTTCATTTACCGACCGAATTTTTCTCTGTTTTGAGACCCGAAGAAGAGAACACCATTTTGCCGCTGACGTGGCATGAAACAGGGGTTAGTTTTTGGGGTAGAGCAGCCGCCTGGCGATATGAATTGCAATTTTTAGCGGGTTTGGATGCAGAGCGATTTTCCAATAGCGGTTGGATAAAAGATGGTGCTGTGTCGCCGTATGAATTTAGTTTGGGTAATTCGTATGCATTGGCGGCGCGGGTGGATAATTATTCAGTCAAAGGCTTGCGGATGGCGGTGAGCGGATATTATGGACATTCTGCTGCAAATAGTTTAAAATCAGATAGATACAAAGATATTACAGGCAGAGTAATGATAGGCTCTTTTGATGCTTGTTATAAAGATTATGGCGTATTGACCGATATAAGTGTTGTATATGGTCATTTGACGGACTCAAAAGCGATTTCCATTGCCAATAAAAATATGCCCAAAGGCTCGCCTTCACCGCGTACAAATGTGGCTTCGGATGCTTTATCGTTTGCCTTTAATGTAGGATATGATATTTTTCATACCATTAAAAAATTGCATCAAAGAGAGATGAAATTTTATCTTTTTGCACATTTTGGTTATGTAAATTCGATGTTTGCCACAGCGGAAGGTATATCCAAAGAGGCACGTTTTGACAGGCATATTGTTTCCGGTGGCATCAATTTTTATCCGATTAAAAATTTAGTCATTAAAGCCGAATTTGCAAGCCGAATGTTCTTTAATTTGCCCTATAATACAGAAAATACATTTTCAATAGGAGCAGCATATTCGGGAATGTTTACAAATTAGTAATAAAAAAAATTATAAAAAGTTATAAAGTATTGATATTAAATAAAATAAATAAACTATAAATTTAAACACAGATGAGAAAGATTTCTTATAAAAAGGTAGGGCTGCTCGTTATGGCAGCATCATTAGGATTGGGATTTAATTCCTGTAAAGACAAAGAAGTTGATGAGGAACAAGTTTTTTCAGAGATTTTGGAGAGTTATGTAGACAATACTGTAATTGCCACGTATGCTAATTTGGCGGACAAGGCGCTGGAGTTGTCGGATTTGTGTCAACAATTGAAGGCACAGCCTTCGCAAGCGGCGGTGGATGTGGCGGCTCAAAAGTGGAAAGAAGCCAGAGTATTTTGGGAACAAAGTGAGGCTTTTTTGTACGGACCTGCGGACTTTCGCAACCTTGACCCGCACATTGACTCTTGGCCTCTTGACAAAAATCAATTAGATCAAACACTTGCTCGCCCCGATGTTGACAATTTGGATGCGACAGAGGCGAGGGCTACTTTGGGAGTGAATTTGCTTGGTTTTCATGCAATTGAGTACGTTTTGTTCAAAGATGGACAGCCACGTTCTTATGCTGAAATTCCTGCACGAGAACTCACATATTGTGCAGCCGTGGCAGGTGTTTTGGCAGAAGATTGTATTCTTTTGGAAGCCTCATGGAAAGGGATTAACAATATTTCGCAAGCAAAAGCAGAAATATTGGCAGCCGCCGATTTGAGTATTACAGACGAGTATGGCAATCAAATGAAAAATGCAGGCAAAACAGGCTCGCGTTATTCTTCGCAAAAAACAGCCATCAATGAAATAATTGAAGGGTGCAAAGACATTGCAGATGAGGTCGGTAATTCAAAAATTCAAGACCCTGTACAATCAGGCGACGTTTTGAAAGTAGAATCGTGGTATAGTTGGAACTCTATTGCTGATTTTTGCGACAATATACGCAGCATTGAGAACGCTTATTTGGGCGGTATTCCTGCTCAAAGGTCGCATTCTTTGAGTTCTTATATCGCCTCCATAGACAAAGAAAAGAAAACCGATTTAGATGGTGAAATTAAAAGCAATATCAACAATGCTATCACCAAAATACAAGCCATCGGTAGCCCTTTTCGCAATCATTTGGACAATAAAACAGGTGCAAATGAAGCCACTGATGCTTGTGATGAATTATTCAACAGTTTAAATAAAATTAGTCAACATATACAATAAAAAGAAAAAATATACGTTAAAGAATATGATGATAAGCAAAACTATATTAGGATTGATAGTAGTCGGCAGTGCAGTTTTATTGTTAAATTGCAAGCCAAAAGAGGAAGAAACTGAACTGAGCGAAGAATATTACACGGGAGGCAAAAACGGAACAGCATTTGTCGCCGGCAGCAATGCTTACGAGCAAATGTCCGATGCGGTAAAAGACGTTTTGGCATTCAAACGTGGCGAGGCTATGTTTGAAAACAACTATGTTACCGGCGAAGGCACTCCTTTTTCGGGTTTAGGACCTGTATATATTCGTTCGTCATGTATAGCGTGTCATCCGGGTTATGGACGTTCAAAACGCGTAGATAACTTTAATTCAGATGAATACGGAAACGGTTATTTGGTAATGATACATGATGCAGACGGTAAAATATTGCCAAGTTTTACAGGCATGTTGCAAACAAAAGCCGTTGCACCTTTTTTACCGCCGGTGGATGAAAAAGGGATACATATTACGTGGAAAGTTTTTACTGACCAATATGGCAATCGCTATCCAGACGGCACTACTTATTCGTTGATATATCCCGAAGTAAGTATTGACCGTAATGCGATTAACGTGCCTGTTCCGAGTGAATATTATGTAAGTATAGAAGGCACTATCGGCATTTATGGCACAGGTTTGTTGGATGCGATTACGGATGCCGATTTGAGAGCAGAAGCACAATCTCAATCTCAAAGAGGCTATGCAGTTGGCAAATTAGGACCGGATATTACGGAAGCAGACGGCAGCACTCATCCGGGACGTTATACTTATGGCTGTACGAGAGGTACTTTGCAAAACGGACCCGGCTCTAATGCAATTTGGAATATTACCAACGTAACCCGTCCCGACCGTGCATATCATTACATTACAGAGCCTTACGCAACGGCGATGGCAGATAATGTGCAAATTCAACAATCATTGGGGTGGACAAGAGATAGTATTTATAACTACTTGATGAGCAAGAATTTACCCCCTGAAATGAGCATGTCAGAATTTGATGAATTTATGATTTGGCACAGAGGTTTGGCAGTACCGGCAGCCCGCAATTTGGATGACCCAAAAGTGCAGGAGGGTAAAACTATTTTTTACTCCATCGGTTGTACAGCCTGTCATAAACCGTCATGGACTACCGGCGAAGATAAGTATATTGCCGGCTATTCTAATCAAAAAATATGGCCTTATAGCGACCTTTTGCAGCATAATTTGGGCTGGAAAGATAAAAATGCAAGTCCCGGATTAAGAGAATGGTGTCGTACAACGCCGCTGTGGGGCAGAGGTTTATCATTGATTTGTGCGGGGCATACAGACCATTTACATGATTTGCGCGCCCGCAATTTTGAAGAGGCAATACTTTGGCATTTTGGACAAGCAGAAACAGCAAGAGAAAAGTTTCGCAATTTAAGTAAATCCCAAAGAGAAGCCTTAATTGATTTTTTAAACGCAATTTAAGAAAAAAAAATATTTAGTTAAGTTTATATGAAGGCAGAGCGGTTATATTTTGTAGCATTTGTTTTTTTAGCAATATTGACCATTATTATGGCAATTGCAACTTTGCTCGAACCTCAAATGGGCACAAATTTTATTCGTCTGAACATCTACGATACCTGTTGGTTTGTCGCCTTGTGGGGCATAACTGCTTTGCTTTCTTTTTTTATCAGTCTTAAATTACGAATTTATAAAAAAATACCTGTTTTTTTATTGCATATTTCATTTATTATCATTTTAATAGGTGCATTTTTGACATATTTAACGGCTCAAAGAGGCACTTTGCATTTGAGGACAGATGCTTCTGCCGTTTCAAACAATATTGAAATTCCTTTTGATATACAGTTGCAAAAGTTTGAAACTCAATATTATACAGGCACACACACGCCTTCCGATTTTGTGTCATATATTACCGTCAAAGATAAAAATAATTTTACCGAAAATGCAGCCATTTCCATGAACCATATCTATAAACATCGTGGCTACCGTTTTTATCAATCCAATTATGACTCAGACGGCAAAGGTAGCATTTTGAGTGTATCTTTTGACCCCTACGGCACTACCATTACTTATATCGGTTATGCCTCATTATTGTTCTCATTTATCTGGCTTGGACTGTGGAAATGGAGACAAGCAAAAGGGAATTGAGAATGGAGAATTATTTTTTTTGCATTTTGGGATAAAAATGTTCTAAAATTAGATAAAAACATTCTTGATTCTCAATTAGTGGTGGTGCGTTAACTTTTTGTTTTTCGTTGTAACTTATTGAAATACAGTTATTTACAATCGTTTTTATTTTTTTCGATTTAAATTGAAAAAATAGTAATTTTGCAGTTTTTATCAATAATTTGCAAAATTATTATGCATTCAAAACAATTTATTTTTTCACAAATGATAGAATTCATTGATAAATATGAGTTCGGCAAGTGTGTAAATCGCTACAACGGCGACTACCGTAATCACGGATTGACTTGCTGGAATCAGTTTTTACAATTACTTTTTGGACAAATTACGACACAAAATTCCATTCGCATGATTTGTGTTTGTTTGAAAGTACACAGGCGAAAACATTATCACTTGGGTATTAAGAAATTAGTCAACCACACGACACTTACGCGGGCTAATGAAAGCCGAAATTGGCGTATTTTTGCCGATTTTGGCAATTATCTGGTAACCAAAGTGCGACCGCTTTATGCCAACATATCGCTTCCGAATTTGAATATTGAGAACGAAATTTACGCATTGGATTCAACATCAATTTCGGTGAGTATCAATCTTTTCACTTGGGCGGCAGGCAAATACGACCGTGGCGCTGTCAAAATGCACACTTTGCTCAATCTACGTGGCAGTATTCCCGAATTCATCTGGATAACTGACGGCAAATGCCACGACAGTAATGTGCTTGACGAAATAATATTTTATGCAAATGCGATTTACCTGATGGACAAGGCGTATGTCGATTTTGAGGCGTTGTTTCGCATGAATAATGCAGGTGCATTTTTTGTTACAAGAGCCAAAGAAAGAATGCGTTACGAGGTTGTTGAATAGCATCTCAATATTGACGCAACTCCCGGATTGCGAACCGATAAAACAGTGATTCTTACTGGAGTAAAGTCAAAAAAACGCTGGGGACACTCGGAAAATGCCGTCAAAATTCATCTATGGATAGCCATAATTGCTTATTTGTTAGTGGCTTACATAAAGCAAACCATCAAAAGCGACTACTCAGTTTATGAGTTGATACAAATTTTGGGGGTATTGGTCTTCGACAGAACCCCAATCCGAGAACTCCTCACAGAAACCACACTGCAACACTGTAGCCAGAATGACAACAAATTGCTATTGTTTGAAAATTAATGGGTGTTAAAGTTAACGCACCAGCAGTAATTCTCAATTGAAAAAACTTCATTTTATCAACAAAATAACATCAGTAGAGCAATGAATTACTGTTTTTCTCCCCGAAAAATCATTTTTATTTTCATTTTTATTTTTAATTGATAAAAAAGTGTAATCTTGCAAAAGTTAAATAAAAGATTTTTGATATTAAAATATAGTAAATAAAAAAGTAATATAAATTATTGAAAATCAGGACTTTGAAGTTCTTATTCTCACGTGTAGAAATCTGGAAAATTTCAATATGTAAGTGAGAATAAGTTACAATAGTTCCGCCAAGAGGCGTGAATTGTTGTGCTTATTTGCTTACATGGGTTTTTCCAGATACCTTACACGAAAATAAGCACCCAAACAAAGAAACAATTTGCGTCTTTTTTTTTGTTTGCCTGCCGAAAAAAGAGAAAAAGTGCCGAAAAAGTACTGATACAAAAAAAACAAAGTTAAAACATGGCAAGCAGTAGAATAAAAGTATTAAGAACCACTATTATAGCGTGGTTGGCAGGCATGAGTGCCTCGTGTGTGATGTCCCAAAA
>JAISTU010000225.1 GCA_031272415.1 Bacteroidales bacterium
CAGAGTGTAGAGTGTAGAGTGTAGATTATTTTTTTACATTGTCTGAACTTTGATTTTGAATGATTTTAATGATTTATGTGATTATCTAAAATCATAATTCTAAAATCATGCTAATCATATAAATCATACGAAAATCAAAGTTCAGACAATTTTAAAATCCTGCTAATCACATCAATCATACGAAAATCAGCGGTTCAGACAACAAAAGTAAAGACGTTGCGCAACGTCTCTACACTCCACTCTCAATTTTCACATGCCAACCGAAATCCCAAATTAAAAAGCCGAAAATCGGGAATAATTTTAAAACGATTGGATACACGGCAATAACGCGCATTATATCGCCATCCACCTCCACGTACAACACGATAGGAGGCGGTAGAGACTCCATGCAGATGTGTTTGATTTTCAGCACTATAAGCACCATAATAATCCTGACACCACTCCCACGCATTGCCACTCATATCATAAATACCGAGTTCGTTAGGAGATTTTGTGCCGACTTCGTGGCTACTATTGCCACTGTTTTCAAAATACCATGCCACATCAGCAATACTATCACTCCCACTGTATTTATAGCCTTGTGATTGAGAGCCTCCACGTGCTGCAAACTCCCACTCCGCCTCTGTTGGCAAGCGATATTTCTTGCCTGTGATTGCATTTAATCGCTTGATAAACAACTGAATATCATCCCAACTTACATAATAGGCAGGATAATTATCTTCCAAACCGAAAGTCGCTGACCACGGCGGTGAATAATCCCCATCGCGATTCATTACCGCACTCCACAATGCTTGCGTTACCTCCATCTTGCCAATGTAATAATCCTTTGTTATAACTGTCTCATGCACAGGACTTTCATCTGTTTCCGCATTCGGGTCATAATTTTCGCCGTTAATGTCCGTTGCTTGCGTCCCCATTAAAAAACTTCCTTTTTCAACCAAAACCATGTCAAAACTCACACCATTGACATTTTCAGTGAAATAAGAATTGCCATTATTGCAAGACAAAAAGGCAATAGAAACGAAAAGAGAGAATATTGTCAGTCTTTTCCTTACAACTAATCGGAATGCAACACTGAAAATAGGAGTCATTTTTTTAATCCTAATAATTCCGAAATTGATTTGCAATTTATTATATCTTCTCGCCAAAATATATTGGTATTAAGAAACTTTGCCATATTCATTAGATGATCTGTTACATTATCACTCTCACGTGGAGTCAAAGTGAAAATATAAAATTTTGATAATATTCCAAGATTACTCTGTAACGCCGCTGCTTTATAAATTGCTTTGTCAAAAATTTCGTCACGTTGGGAAACGTATGATTTGCCTTCTATGGCATAAAATTTTGTCTGATGTAGAAAGATAACATCATATTCATTTTGATTTTCAGTTCCTTTCTCTTTCAGTTTTACATTTTTTTTAATATTTTCTCCTTTAATAATACCTTCTTCCTTTAACCTGATATAAATATATTCGTCAAACCACCTACCTGTCAGATAATAGCACTCATCTATATCAATAGTCACAGACTTGCGTGGAAATTCTATTTGGTCGAGGAATTTTTCCAAATATACTACTTCGTTTAGTCCTATGGATTTGGTTTTTGAGAATTTGGAGGTAAAGTGTTGCGAACCTCTTCTACGAAGTTCATCAAGTATTTTTCTTTCCTTTTCACCAAAATTTACGAACTTCAAAAAAAATTGCTTTGTGTAATCTGTATCTATATCACTCGACCATTCTTCTGTCAATTCAAATCCATGACCTTCGACATATTCTTGCAAACTGATATTATCTGCTTCCTGCAAATTGATATTCTCTGCAAGTATTTCATCTTTTTTTGGAAAAACAAGCCGGCACTTATCATCATCAATACAATAAATGTTCGCATTGCGTATTGTTTTGAAAAAATTAAAAACAGCAATCGCCATCACGTTAGTACCACCGGTAATGTTGACAAAAATCTGGTCATATTTGTCAAAAAAATTGGCAATGGATCGCTCTTTAAGAGTTTTTTCAATATCCCAAATTTCGGATGAATGAACGATACTTAAAATTAAATTCTCATCAGGTATTTCGCAAACTTTTCTTATCCATTTGCCTACACCTTTTTTCGCCATAGCGCTGGTGGAAATAAACCAATGTTTTGTTTGATCAGCCTTACATTTGTTTTCTTGTATGTACTTAATAAACTGTACATTCTGATTTGTCTTCTTGTCGCTTAAAAGCGTAACTATTAAATATCTCATATATTTTTTTTTATTAAAAGGTTTATAAATTAATTTCGTTTGTTAAAATATTAGTCATAATTTTTGAATATTTTGAACATTCTTGTTTACCATTTCAAAAACAAAAAAATCTATTTTTAATTTTTGCATGAGTTGATGTGCATATTGATTGTTGCTTTTATCTAAAAAATCAGTAAATGCATTACAATTATTATATGGAACAAGTATTGCTTTTCTTATGTCTGTGTGAACATCAATATCAAAATCACGTCGTAATTTGTCTTTATCCACAATCTTCCAATAAGTGTATATCTCAAGTATACAATGTAGTAGAGTGTCCTTTGCTTTTGGAGCCTTTAATTCAAGTAAATATGTTACATTAGTAATTGAGTTGAAAGATAGAATATCAATTTTACCAACTTTGTCTTTTCGCACATTTTTGATGGGTATTTGATAGTCGAGTACTTCGCCAATATATTCATATTTTAACTTAAACATTGACATGGCAATATATTCTTCAGAGCGATTAGAATTTGAGGAATTTCTGCCTGTAGTTGCTTTCCCATCATGTTCTTCTGTTTTGTAGGATCTTTGACGTGTTATTGTTTGAATGTTATCAAATTTATTCAGATTATTCAAAATTGTTTCCGCAACTATTTCCGAATACTTTCGCCCATCTCTAAATTTTGATTTGTAATTCACAAACTTTTCCGTGTACAGACAACATGGACATTCATTAAGGCTATTCATTGTTTGCTCTCTTATAGAGTCAGGAGTATGTGCCATTATTTTTTATCTTTTGTTATTTTTTTCAATATTTCCTTCCCTACTTGTTTGATATAGGCTTTCGATATAGGCTTATGATATGTAGTATAAACTTTTGCTTTTAACCCACTTTTAGTGCAATAAGACTGCAAGTTATCTTCGATTTCTTTTCCTTCAACAGAATGAGGGACTGGACCAGAAATAATAAAATCAAACCGATTACTATCAATTTTCGGCATCATCTTTTTTTTCGATTCGTTAAAGTCGAGTAGACATGTAATCTTCAATTCACAATCAGCACTTTGAATTTCGGTTTTTAAGTATTTTTTCAAAATTTCTGCCTTTACGTCTGCATCTCCACAGATAAAAATATTAATTTTTGTTTTCCCTGCGGGATGGGAAAGATAATCAGCAATTGCTTTATTTATAGTAATACCTTTTGTTTGGTCTAAAAGTGTAACCAAAGGGAGTAAATTAACGATTGAAGCGGTAGATTTTTTGCTTTTCAGCGCCCTCCCGTAAGAAACGTGTTTAATTTTTGCTTTTTTTATAATAGTTGCCAAATGACTTACTATAAGCAATACTATTGGCATATCGCGGAAATCGTGCGTCAAATCCAAGTAGAGTTTATCATTATCTTCGATTATTTTCTCAATTTTTGAGAAAATGTCACGTATTTCGCTTTCATCTTCCCCTTTAGGGAAGTCGCGAATTGGCTGATACTCAATCTGTTTTTTGTCGAGTTCTGATTTTAATGCCACCCAACTATTCTCCTCTGATTTTGTTAAAAGAAAGAATGATTTATCAGGATAAACTCCCTCTTTTTGCTTTATCCAATCAAGTGTGGCTATCTGAATAAATTCCGTTTCATCTGAAAGAAAATCACCTGCTTTGTAGCGTCCTTTTTTGTATTTCTCATTATTGTTACCTGTTCCTAGGAAACTGATAAATATTTTTCTTGCCATATACTTTTATATTAAAATTTGTTTTGTTTATTATAAATTAATTTCGTTTGTTAAAATTTCATTATTCTGTCAGTATCTTTCTGATAAATAAGCAATTAGTTCTTCATATTTAGTTTTATCAATGTTGTTTAACAGCCTTTCTGGACTGATAATCTGATACTTGTTTTGCTCTATCAAACAATCTCGCCACGTTTCTTCCATTTCTTTGCCACTGCAACGATATTTTTTATACAGTAAGCCTGTGTTTTCTTTTGGAATTACGTGAACATGCAGAAAATCATCTGCCTTAATTGTTTCAGTTGCTTTGTGTGCAATCATTTGTTCTGCCCAAAGCGTTTGACGCATTAGTTGATAAAAAGGCTCGAAAAAATAAACGGAATTTCTGTAATTTTCTTGTTTCAATTTCAACTGTTGCGATTGGGAAATCAAAGTCGAATATCGCCATAGTCTTTCCTTACCTGTTGCCTCATCTCCCTTTTGATAATTAGCAGATTTTTTATCATTATCTTCGATAGATTTATCACTATTTCCGTACTTTTCCGTATATTTCCATTCAATAAGTAGCATGATTGTCCTGCTTTTAATGTCTTTAGCAAGAATTAGTGCATCAATCGAAGTGCAATTATGCCCTCTTGTTAATGTCTTTTCATTCAGCAAATCATTGCTACTTATCACTTCAAAAGCAATAAAGGCTTCTGTTTCCCCTTTGTCAATAGGTATTTTTAAGACGTCTTTAATGTCAAATACACCAGCACTGATTGTTTGTGCAATTTTGAGAACGGCACTTTTGTCATTTCTCAATGCAAACAAATGATTGAAACATGCAATATAGGAACTTTTTAGATTATTTACTCCTGTCTGTGGTTCAAAATTATTGCTTTTATGGTAATCATCCACTTGTTTTCTAATAGGGGGAAATAAATTATAAGTCCTCTTATCTTGAGGCAGTATATGTTCATAATATTTCTTTCTATATTTTCCCTTTTCTTGTGGGAAATCATTTTGTTTTTTCCGCCATTCTATCTGATGGTGTTCTTGTACTTTATCGTAACATATCATACATTTTGTTTCAGAAAAAGTTTCCAAATAATTTTTCCAATATAGCACATTGTGTATATCACAAATATCATGCCGTGGTACAGGACATACTTTCTCATATTTGAATCTTTTATCTGAAAAAGGGTCTGTATTGCCTTTTTTATGCTCAATAATTTTCTCTGTTCCATCTTCAAAACTTCTAATTTTGTAACTTCCTTGTCCTACATATCCAATAGACAAATGATAATACTTTCCGTTTTCTTTGCTTTTAATTATAAATGTACTTGCCATAAAATTGAATGCGATTACCTTTTACTATCGCGAGGTTTTTAAATGTAAAATATTTCATATATTTGTTTTTTATATATTTCTTTTTTATTTTGTATAATTTGTGAAAAATGGAATAAGCCCCCCAAGATTTCCTCCAACACAAAATCCTGTCAAAATCAAGATTCAGACAATGGGTGATTTTTAATTGATAATTTTTATTTTTTATTTGCTCAAATACACGTAACTGCTTGATAATCAAGTAGTTGGGGGGGGGGTAAATGCTTGATAATCAGACAATTGCATGACAAAAGCGTACTTCTCGGCGTCCTCTCCTATACGAGCGACACATAAAGCACCTTTTCTACACATTACCTCAGCATTATTGCTGTATACAAAACTTTGTCTGCTTTGTTTTAACATTTTCTATATTTTTTTTTCTAATAAAAAATTAACCCAAATGCAAAGATACACTTTTTTTTTGATACAAATGTTAATTTTGCGAAAAAAAAAGTTGCAATTATTTTATAATTTGTTGATAATCAAAGAGAAAAAAAGTTTTGAGTTTTTTTTGTCTGAACCTTGATTTTATTCCAGAGTGTAGAGTGCAGCGTGTAGAGATTATTATGATTATAAAATTGTCTGAACCACTGATTTTCGTATGATTGATGTGATTATTCTGATTTTAGATAATCACACAAATCAAAAAAATCATACGAAAATCAAAGTTC
>JAISTU010000226.1 GCA_031272415.1 Bacteroidales bacterium
TGGAGGTTAGTAACGCCAACCATACAGATGAAGGCAAGGGTGTTGCGGGTGACCGCGGATCTGAAGGAAGCCGTAGTCAAATCCCCGAACTGAGGGACACGAACAACATATTAAGGCAATATCAATCGAGGATAAGTTTGCTAAACAAAACGAAGTCCAAAAATTACTCGTCGATTGTGAGTGTAAATGTTGCGGTTACATGGGAGAAAGTTATGAATTTTACCACGTGAGGTCTTACGGACGTGCGCAAGTACGGAGCAAAACTTGCCGTAAGAAGTCAGCAGAGACCATAGTAGCGGGTTACGAGTTGGCTTGCGAAGGGTCGAACTTTAATCCCTAACTCTGCTCATTTTAGAGGGGCTATTTTATTTTTTTCAAAGAGGTCGACTGTTTTGTTGGTTATTTCTGCGGGGAACCATATATCATTGATTTTCAATCGAATAATTGATTTTGCCAACTCTATGATGTCCTTTGGCGAATGTTTTGACAGCAAACCAGCCTCGCGCAACCGCACATACAACTTATAATACGCAAGCATTGCAACAAAATTCGCAAACAACCACCCCTCCAAAATATACCGATTTTGCATGTACGAAACGTCCGCTTTGAGATAATTTTTGTAACTGTCAAACATCACCTCAATCTCATTGCGCTGCTTGTAAATTTCATAATTTTTTTGCTCAAAAGATTTGGGGGGCGTTTTTTCGGCGGAGTTCGTTTTTTTCTGACGGTATAAATCCCTCATTTTCAGTGATTTTACACAAAATTTGTCGCGATTTTTTTACAGTCCTTTTTTTCTCCGGGCAGTAGACGTGCTCAATTTTGTACTTGTAAAATCCGTTTCCAATTCTTTTAATTTCTGTTCCTTTTTCTTTAAATTTTTGTGTAAATTCTGGCAATTTCATTATTATCAATTATTTATAAATTAATGACATCCCTAATTAGGGGTATTACAAAGATACAAAAAAAAATAATATAATTGTTATTTTTCTTGTTTTTTTATTATTTTAGTGCCCAATAACATCCCTAAATTGAGCGGAGTTAGGGATTAATATCTTTGAAAAATATCCAAGCATAGCCCTAATGTAATATAGCAAACATGTCCAAAATAAGGCAATTCTTTTCCTGATATAGCCGGCAATACATATATTGCTCTAAAATTGATTGTTGCACAAGCCTAAGTACCTCGGTATTGTTTATGAATATTAACAAATCGGTATGCTAAATTTAAACTCATTGAAAATGATGGTATTGGTCCTGTTTTTAAACTTTGTAAAGTGCCATTTGCCCGTTCTGTTTGTGCTGTTGAATGAGATAACATAAATCCAATGGCAGGGGTCAATCTAAACGTTGGAAAATTTATTAATGAGTAACCTGTCGATAAACCATAAGAGAAAAAAAGTACTCCTGTATCTTTTTTTTAAGTATTAATCGTGTTAATAACAATATCTTTTTTTACAATTCCTCTGTCGCCCATCAATGAAACAGATACTGATAAATTTTCCCAAATATTATATATGTCCAAAGACATAATGCCTCCGATAGAAGAACGAAAATAGGCAGATAAATGTTTTGTGTAAATCATGTAATCTACACCGCCATAAAGGCAGAATGATAACTTCCCTATGTTTGTATTTTTAAATAAATTATCCTTTCCCGTTGCCATCGAATCTGGTGTATATTCTTGTGAATTAGCAGAATAACAAAACATTAAAAATAAAAAGCAACTAATCAATACTTCCCTGTTTTTCATAATCAATAAATATGTAACCCTAAATGCCATAAAGAATAAATAGAATTGTAGCCTGAAAAAGCATACGTTCCGCTATGAAAATTTTCATAATTACTATAAAAGTTCTGATATCCAAACGGTAAATAAAAGAAACCGTTTCTATGTACCCAATTTGGGGTTCTATCTTGAACTAATGGATGACTAACCCCAACTCTGCTAATTGTATTCCCTATATACTGTTTGTGCATGTTCTCCTCCATAATTTGTTTGTCCGTATGCTAATCCATAACCGGCATAATCTGCAGAAACAGCCCATGCCCAATATTGTTCTCCTATTTTATCTATCATTTGTCTCCTTTCTCATATATTGTTCCCACTCTGATGCGTTTTTCCAAAACCATTTATATTGTAGTAACCATGTGTACAGAGGCAATGGTTGCTCCGAAGTTGGTAAAAAAACGGCATGATTTACATATAACATATTTTCATTTTTTGTATATATTTCTTGTATTGTATTCATATCTATTATCTTATATTGTTGCTTAATAATATACCAACCATCATTCAAAGAAATTCTTTCATGCAAGGCTTGAATTTTTATTGTGTCTCCGAAAATACGATATACGCCCCATCTATCATTATAAAAACTCAAAGAATACGGAGCATTTAAATCTTTCTTTATTTTCTGAAAAAACAAAGGAATATTTCGCGGGTACCAGTGTGTTTGAAGTTGAATAAAGTCCATATTATCATTGTATTGACGAGCAAAATCATCAAAATTAATTCTGCAAAGTCCATTATCATAAAAAATGAGAAAATAAAAAATGGTATCTATCTCATATACAGATGTGTCTTTCAAAAAATCTCCTGCTTTTTTAGACCGTTTATATAATATTGTTTGTTGATAATAGCCTTTGATATTTATTATTGTATCTAAACCCGAATATTTTCCGTCATAACGATACGTAAATTGTTGTTTTGTGTTTTTATCTATCTCCCATGTCGTATGGCAAGAATGAAATCCAAAAAATAAGATGAATATATAAATTATTTTTTTCATTAATTAGTATATATTAAAACCTTGATGCCATATAGAAAAAGCACTATAATAACCTGAGTACAGATAACTGCCTGCCTGAAAATAATTGTATTTATTATAGTAGTTTTGTCGTCCAAAGGGTACCCACCTATGGACAAAATTTTGTGTCCTGTCTTGAACTAATGGATGACTGTAGCCGATTCTACTAACAGAACTGCCTATGCGATAGCCTACATATAAAGGACTTGCAAATGTTTCTCCAATATCCCACGCCCCCAAAAATCCTTTTTTATATGGTCGATTAGGGTATCCTAAAAGATTATTTTCTGCAACAGCCCTACCACCATTATTTTTGGGGTCATTATTGTATAACCATGTTCCTATGCTGAATTTACCAATGGTCAGTTCGACTGCATTAGATAGCCACCTATCCTCTCCTTGAAAAGCAAGAAAGTCATTTTGCAAAGTAACGGAACCATTAGGAAACAATACAGAGGCAGAACCTACTGTTTGTGCATGTTCTCCTCCATAATTTGTTTGTCCGTATGCTAATCCATAACCGGCATAATCTGCAGAAACTGCCCATGCCCAATATTGTTCTCCTATTCCCATGCCTGCTCCCATGCGAAAATCACCGATGGATTGTGAAACTCCAATATTGGCAAAAAAACCACTGAATGCTCCATAGCCGACACCGAAAGATATGCTACCCGGATTGGCATCTCCCCACAATATATGTGCATTCATTGAAACCCCAAATGCAAAGGGATCTAATCCTGCTGTTAAAACAAAGTTTTTGGTATTAACGATAGGATATTGGAAAAGATTAGACATCGTTGAAACAATTTCACTTGCAAAATTGAAGGCGTTCTTTAAAGGTTGTGCATCGCCTTCTATGAGGTTACTTACAAATTCTCCCGCAAATGCACAAAAAAGCATGGCTAATCCAGCAAATTCCCCGTTCGGGTCTATCATCATCAGCGGACTGTTCATGCAATACGCATATCTATTGAAATTGAGAGCATTATCAGGGAATTGTATATATGGGTCTGGTGATAAAAACTGCTGTACAAC
>JAISTU010000014.1 GCA_031272415.1 Bacteroidales bacterium
AGTTCAGACAAAGGGAAAGTAGAGACGCTGCATGCAACGTCTTTACATTATAGAATAATCAAGGTAATCATATAAATCTTATGAAAATCACAGTTCAGACAATGCAAAAAAAAAATCTACACTCTACACTCTACACTCTACACTCTACACTCTAAATAAAAAGTTGTGGAATATCTTCTCGCTCATCTGCAAAATTGGTAAGAGTTAAGCCCATCAGACGAACTTTTTCGCCTTCTTTGTACGCAACAGAAAGCAGTGATTTAGAGATAGTTAGTATTTGTTTGAAATCGGTAAGTGGATAATTGACGGTTTTGCTGTGTGTATGTTGCGTAAAATCATGATATTTAATCTTTAACACCAAAGTTTTACCTTTGTAGTTGCCCTCTACAATGGCTTGGTGTAAATCTTTAGCGATATAGTAAAGTTCTGTAATACAGGCAAATACGGTGTTAATATCTGTTTCAAATGTTTTTTCGGTTCCGATAGATTTACGCATTCTTTCGCTAATCACCGGTCTTGTATCTATTCCTCTGGCGATGTCGTAAAAATATTTTCCTGCTTTTCCAAAATGTTTGACTAAAAAATAAAGTTCTTTCTCTCTGAGTAACAGCCCGTTATAAATCCCAAAACTTTTCATTTTTTGACTTGTTTTTTTCCCAATTCCAAAGAATTTTTCAATTGGTAAAGTGTTTAAAAACTGAATACTATCTTTTGGACGGATGACAAAACAGCCATTGGGTTTGTTTATATCGGAGGCGACTTTGGCTAAAAATTTATTGTAAGATACTCCTGCTGAGGCAGTTAAGTTTGTTTTTTGAAAAATTTTCATTCT
This sequence comes from Bacteroidales bacterium, assembly GCA_031272415.1. Taxonomy (GTDB): domain Bacteria; phylum Bacteroidota; class Bacteroidia; order Bacteroidales; family WCHB1-69; genus JAISTU01. The sequence continues at coordinate 833 of JAISTU010000014.1, forward strand.
AATCTCCTCCGCAAGCAAAGTGGCAGATGGCATACCTTTTTTATTGACAGTAACATCCAAATAGGCTTCATCCAACGACAAAGGCTCTACAAAATCGGTATATTCATGAAAAATACTTCTAATCTCATCAGAAACAGAATGATACACGTCAAATCTTGGCGTAACAAAAATCAAATTCGGACATAATTTGGCAGCCTGAACACCTGAAATAGCCGAGCGAACACCAAATTTTCTCGCCTCATAACTTGCCGTTGCCACCACACCTCTTTTCTTACCGCCCCCTACGGCAATCGGTTTGCCACGCAAATCAGGATTATCCCGCTGCTCAACCGCCGCATAAAACGCATCCATATCAATATGTATAATTTTGCGTTGCACGTCCATAAACAGCCCTAATATTTTGATTGATAGTATTTTATCAACCCTAAAATGGGCTTTTGAATCACATTACCGAGTCTCAAATTCAATTCTTGACACTGTTGTCGCAAAATGGGCTCAAATAATTTAGCAATAGAGCCTGCAAAATGAATTTTCATCTCTTTGGACTGCGGATAGGGCAGTAATTGCTCTTTAAAAAAATCCATAAAAGATTCTTTTACAATGCTTTGTATAAATTCATCATTGTTATATTTGACGGCAAAAGGAGCAAATGATGCCAACAATGTCCCCACATTGGCATGTTCATACAATTTTGGCAGCATATCGAAGGGCGAAAAATGGTAATCCTTTTCAAATGCGGACTGAAGATGTTGTGGCATCTTTTTTTTGAGATAGGCAGTGATAATTTTTTTCCCAATATGTGTTCCACTTCCCTCATCTCCAAGCAAATAGCCTACAGAAATCGGCGTTTCGACCACCTTTTTTCCGTCATATATGCAAACATTTGAACCTGTTCCTAATATACATGCAATTCCTTGATTATCACCGCATAAAGAAATGGCTGCTCCCCAAATATCATGCCTTGCCATAATGTCGGCATTGGGCGCAAATTGGGCTACACAATCCTCAATGACAAATTGTTTTTGTTCGGTAGAGCAGCCTGATCCAAAATAATGTACTTTTTTAATCCGTAGCAGAACATCAGAATTTTCCAATGACAAAAAAGCATCGGAGAGCCTATGCAAAATTTCGTCTTTGCTTAAATAATTGGAATTGATGCCTTTAGATGTAAATTCTTTGGCTATATTTCCTTCACTATCGAGCAAACACCAATCTGTTTTGCTTGCCCCTGCGTCTGCTATCAACAACATGGTTTATTTTGGCGATAACGTTATAAACGGAATCAGCATCTCTTCCATTGAAATACCTCCATGTTGAAATGTGTTGCGATAATAGTTGGCATATTGATTGAAATTGTTCGGATAGGCAAAAAAATTGTCTCCAAATGCAAAAACATATTTTGAAGTTACATTATCTTTGGGTAAAAATATATCCAAAGGATTGCTGACCGTAAATACATCTTTGCTACTGTAACTGAGGTTTCTGCCGACTTTATACCGCAAATTGGTATTGGTTTCTTTGTCGCCGACAATTTTAATCGGATTTTGGATGCGAATGGAGCCGTGGTCGGTCGTGATGAACACTCTGGCACGCTTTTCGGCAAGTACCTTAAGCATTTCTCGCACTTGCGAATGCTCAAACCAAGTCTGAATAACAGAGCGATAAGAGAGTTCATTTTCAGCCAGTTCACGCACCAATCCGCTGTCGGTTTGCGCATGAGAGAGCATATCTACAAAATTGTAAACCACTACATTAAGCGGTGTTCGGGTAGTATTGACCAAATTTTCGTTCGCTTTTTTTGCAAAATCAACATTCAATACCTTTGAATATGAGTGTTTTATGTTAATTCCAAAGCGTTTTAAATTTTCGTCTAACAACAAATGTTCAAAATCATTTTTATTGCCTTCGTCCGTTTCACCGACCCACCATTGGGGATATTTTCTCTCAATTTCGCTGGGCATTAAGCCTGCAAATAACGCATTACGAGCATATTGCGTAGAAGTGGGCAAAATACTGTAAAAAAGTTCGTCTTTTTGAGTTCTAAAATATTCATTTATAGCCGGTTGTATGGCTTTCCATTGGTCGTAGCGTAAATTATCAAACACTATCAAAAAGGTCGGTCTTTTTGAGTTTATTACACTGAAAATCCGCTCTTTAAGGATAGTATGAGACATTAAAGGTTTATCAGGGTCGCTCCCGTTCACCCAATCGGTGTAATTTTTTGCTACAAATTTACAAAATTGCAAATTGGCTTCTGCTTTTTGGCTATAAAAAATTTCCTGAACGTTAGCGTCCTCATTTTCACTTAATTTCATATCCCAAAGCGTCAATTGTTGATAAATTTGTATCCAATCTTCCGCCGTAGAAGCGTTGAGCGTTTGCATAGAAATATCTCTAAACGACTGCAAATAATCGGATGATGTTTTGGCAGAAGTCAGTTTGCGATTTTCAGTTAAACGCTTAACACAGTGCAAAATCTGCATAGGATTGACCGGCTTTATCAGATAATCCTGAATTTTTGCACCAATGGCACTGTCCATAATATGCTCTTCTTCACTTTTGGTTATCATCACTACCGGCAATGCAGTATCTTTGGAATGAATGGCAGCCAACGTTTCCAAACCGGACAAACCGGGCATATTCTCATCCAAAAAAACAATATCATAAAGATGATTGCCTAACTCTTCAATGGCTTCGTTGCCGCTTTTAACAGTAACAACTTTATAGCCTTTCTGTTCTAAAAACAAAACATGGGGCTTTAACAAATCTATTTCATCGTCAGCCCAAAGGATTCTAATGTTATTTGACATATTTTTTTATCATTTTATTTTTTACATTTGTATAACGAATAATAATAAATTTTATTGTGTATTTTTTTTATTTTTTTTTGCGCCACGTTACTTTTTGCCCCTGTTTCTTGTTCCGGTCGCCCTTTTTCAAAAAAAACAGTCCATTGTATAAAAGTGGAGATTGCGGGGCGAACCTGCAATGACGGTGGAGACGTGAGGCACATATTTTAGAACGTTTTTGTGCGAAAATGCAAAAAACAATTCTCAATTTTCAATTCTCCATTCTCAATTAAAAAAAAAGTTTTTAATTTTTAATTGAAGAATTTGTGTATCTTTGCAAATACATTTTTTATTGTTAAAATAATATTATAAAATTATTGATTTTCAAGCAGTTATGAATTTGAAATAATGGAACAAAACAAACAGTTTTATATAATTTCAGGGTGCAACGGAGCGGGGAAAACAACAGCATCTTACTCCTTGTTGCCGGATGTGTTAGGGTGTAAAGAGTTTGTAAATGCGGACGAGATTGCAAAAGGTTTGTCGCCTTTTCAACCCGAAAAAGTAACTTACAAAGCAGGTAGAATTTTGCTCAAACGTATGCAAGAATTGATGGACAAAGGCGAAACGTTGGCAGTAGAAACCACTCTGGCGACCAGAACATATAGAGATAAAATCCATTATGCCAAAGAAAAAGGTTATTTTGTTACAGTGATTTTCTTTTGGCTGCAATCAATTGAATTGGCAAAACAAAGGGTCAAAGAAAGAGTCTTAAATGGAGGTCATAATGTTGAAAATGAGGTAATTGAACGCCGATATGAACGTGGAATAAAAAATTTGTTCGATATTTATTTGTCATTAGCAGACAGAGTGCTTATTTTTGATAATTCGGAAGGCATCTCTGAACTGATAGCACGAAAAAATATTGATTCTGAAATCATTATAATTAATTCAAATAAATTTCAAAAACTAATAGATTATGCTAAAAAATAGTGTAAATTTAAAAGAAGAAGATAAAAAAATAGAAGAAATTGTTCGAGGTTTGGAAAAATGTTTTCAAAAATTAGTCGAAAATAAACGACAACAACATAGCAGTTTGGTCGTCCTAAAAAATGGTCAAATTACTAATATACAGGAGGTTACATCAGAGATTCATTATTCAAAAAGCGTATTTAAACGATGAAAATTATCTGTATTGGAATGAATTACAGGCAACATATTGCGGAATTGGGACATCAAATACCACAATATCCTGTCTTTTTTCTGAAACCGGACACCTCTATTTTACGGCGAAATAGACCGTTTTTTTTGCCTGATTTTAGCCAAAATGTGCAGTATGAGTTGGAAGTGGTGGTCAAAATTGACAAAGTTGGCAAGTGCATCTCGCCACGTTTTGCCTCAACTTATTATCATCAAATCGGTTTAGGAATTGATTTTACTGCCAGAGATATTCAACAACAATGCAGAAAAGAGGGACTGCCGTGGACTATCGCCAAAGGGTTTGATAATTCTGCTGCTATAAGTAACTTTGTCCCTAAAAACACATTTTCATCTGTTAATAATTTGAATTTCAAGTTGTTACTAAATGATAAAACAGTGCAAAACGGCAATACTGCCGATATGATTTTTGATATAGACCATTTAATTAGTTATATTTCGCAGTTTATGACACTCAAAACGGGCGACTTACTTTTCACAGGTACGCCTTGTGGTGTCGGTAAATTATCTATCAATGACCGCTTAACCGCCTATTTAGAAAATATGCAAATGATGAATTTTTTAATTAAATAAAAAAGAATTGAAAGTTGAGTTTATTGTAGGACGCAAGGCGAAAGAGTAGAAATTTACGATTGTAGATTTACGATTTTAGATTTTTCTATTCTTTTTGCATTTTGGGATAAAAATGTTCTAAAATTTGAAAAATAGTATATAAAATATTGACAATCAAATATTTATTTTTAAATTTTCGATTTTATAAAGGTGTAGAGACGTGGCATGCCGCGTCTCTACTAACAATAACTGTCAATTAGTCTTCCCACGAGATGGATTTAGGGGCTGTTGAAATTTTCACATTTTTTTAATTTCCAAAATCATCATAAAATATCATGCTCTTTGGAACGCCCAGATTATCAAGCATTTGTAGAACTGCATTGAGCATTGCCGCCGGTCCGCAGATATAATATTCTATGTCTTCGGGGGCAGGATGATTTTTTAAGTAACGCTCATAAATCACCTGATGAATAAACCCTACGTCGCCACTCCAATTATCCTCCGGCAATGGCTCTGAAAGGGCAATGTGAAATGAAAAATTTTTATTTTCTTTCTCAATCTCCTCAAAATCATTTAAATAAAACAATTCTCTTTTAGACCGTCCGCCGTACCAAAAAGTGGTTTTGCGTTGTGTGTGTTTGATTTTAAATTGGTCAAAAATATGAGACCGCATAGGCGCCATGCCGGCTCCACCGCCGATAAACATCATTTCATTTTGCGTATCTTGTACAAAAAATTCTCCGTAAGGACCTGATACATAGACTTTATCACCCTCTTTGAGCGAAAAAATATACGAAGAACAAACCCCCGGATTGACCTTCATCATCGCTCCTTTTTTGCGGTTAAACGGAGGCGTCGCAATACGTACATTAAGCATAATACGGTCATTTTCTTGAGGATGATTTGCCATTGAATAGGCTCTGGTACAAGTTTCTCGATTCTTCATTACCAAATTAAACAAGCCTTGTTTTTCCCAATCTTCCCTGTATTCAGCCTCAACGTCAATATTTTTGTAATCTACCGTGCAAGGAGGCACATCAATTTGAATGTAACCTCCTGATTTAAAGTCAATTGTCTCTCCTTCGGGCAAAGTAACCACAAATTCTTTAATAAAAGTGGCAACATTATGATTGGATTTAACCGTACATTCCCACTTTTTAACGCCAAAGACGCCGACAGGAATTTCAATTTTAAGATTTTCTTTGACTTTTACTTGGCAAAAAAGGCGATAATTTTCTGCCTGCATTTTGCGGTCAATATGTGGAGTTTCTGTGGGCAAAATAGTACCACCGCCTTCCAAAACTTTGCCTTTACAACAGCCACACGTGCCACCACCGCCACAAGCAGAAGGCATAAAAATTTTGTTGTCTCCCAACGCTTGCAACAACGAACAACCTCGCTCATGCTCAATTTGTCGCTCTCCATTGACCAAAATATCAACATTCCCCTCCGGCACTAATTTTTTGCGTGCAAACAGCAAAACAGCCACCAAAAGCCATATTACCGCCAAAAATACGACCACAGAAATGATAATTGTAATGTAATTCATAATCTTATATTATTTTTTTGGTTTTGTTGCCAAAATAACTTTGTGTGCAGTGTGCTGATTTTCATTGATTTGATTCACTGCATCTATTACATTGACTACATTTTGAACAGGAACACTCTCATCTGCTCTTACTACAACTGCTGCTGCCGTATCTGCCTGTTGCACAAGACATTGTGATATTGCATCCGATAAATTAGCCTCCTCTACTGCCATCAAATCTTTGCCGTTAAGAATGGAATAATCCAAATTTTTATCAATATACACCTCAAAATTTCGCTTTGCAATCGTTTTACTGGACGAATTAGGCAACAACAATTTAATGGCATTTGGACTTACCATTGTTGAGGTTATCATAAAGAATATCAACAACAAAAACACAAGGTCTCCCTGTGTGGTAAGATTAAATTCAATTTTATTGGTATGTTTGGGACGTATTGCCATAATACATTGATTTTTAATTATTTAGCAGGTTCGTACAATAAATCCATAAATTCAGACGCTCTTTGTTCGAGCAATCCTGCCACTCTTGTTATGCGTGAAACCAAAACATTGTAACATACATAGCCGACAATCCCCACAATTAAACCCGTAACAGTGGTAATCAAAGCGGTGTAAATACCGCCTGCAAGGTCAGAAATTTCAAGATTATTCCCCGCATTTGCCATCTCATGAAAAGCAACTATCATCCCAATCACTGTCCCCAAAAAGCCTAACATAGGTGCAATCGCAGAAAAAGTAGAAATCGTACCCATGCCTTTTTCAAGCCGACTGATTTCCATTTGCCCGACATTGGAAATACTTTCGTTGATGTCGGACAAAGGTTTTCCCAACCTCAACAAACCTTTTTCTATCATGCGTGCCATAGGTGTTGGTGTCGTTTTGCACATTGTTATTGCCGAATCCAAACGACCGTCATGAATAAAAGAACGTATATTGTTCATAAAATTCATATCTTCTTTGGCTGCTTTGCCGGTCGCAATGTATCTGTCAATAAAAATATAAACAATTACAACAGACATGAGCAACAAAGGAATGGTAATCCAAATTGTGCCTCCTTCGGTCGTAAAAAGCAAGTTCCAAATGCTGATAGTTTCTTCACCTGCTGCCATTTTTTGAGCAATTGCTATCGAATCTGCCACTAATAGAATATTCTGTAACATATTTTTATATTTATTATATACTTAATAATCAATTATTTATCTTTTTGATCCAATGTAATTATTGAATTTTGCAAAGATACACCTTTTTATCAATTAAAAATTAAAAACTTTTTTTTCAGAGTGTAGAGTGTAGATTTTTTTTTGCATTTTGGGATAAAAACGTTCTAAAATTGGAGAAAAGAATTGAGAATTATTTTTTACCTTTCATCCTGTACCCTCTACCTGTCTTTTCCCCTACAAAACAAGATGTCAACATTTGACAATCAACTCTCTACACTCTAATTCTCAATTTCTTCTGTATTTTCCCCCGATTTTTCAGCCAATTTAAAAGAGCATATTTTGTTCTTTTTGGGAACATGGTGTAATTGAACAAAAAACGTATCTCCGATTTGTAAATTGTCTAATTTTTCTTGCACTTCAGGTTTTTTTGACCTTTTATAAATAAATCCTTTCACTGTATTGTCTTCCACTAACTGACAAAGGATACACCGTGCTTTACCAACATTAGGATTCAAAACAACCGCCTCCAAAGGTCTTTTTGTAGTAGCGGCTTCATACAAAAAAGGATTTTCTTGCAACAGAGATTCCTTTGTAGGCTTTGGTTTTCGGTCAATTAAAAGTGCAATCAATTTATTCTTTTTATTCGGTTTGAGTTCAAAAGAGACCTCTTGCCCTATCCTGTTTTTATACACTTCTTCAATACCGACTTCCCTTCTATGCACTTCAACAGGAATTTTCAAACCGGTAGGAATATGCTTTACAAAATACTGTTTCTCAAAGTATTCTAATACTCCTTTACAAACTGAATTTTGCTCAAACTCTTCAAAAACTTGCTCTCCATGTACTGTCAATTCGGGAAATCTTAAAGACTGGAAACGTGCTGATACTTTGCCATCCGGTCTTTGGAAAAAAAACACTGTAAAGTCTGCCTCAAGTCCGGGACGCATATTGGCACGCACAAAAACATTTTTCTGGGAAATTTTACACCTGTAATACTCCCCCGTATCCGCTAAAATCATACCATAATCATGCTTGGTGTCGTAAAAATAAAGACTTCCTTTACGGATAGGCAAATCCTCCGCTATTGTGTTGTCTTCCTTATCATTACGTGCTTTTGCCGCATCTGTTGCATTGATGTTTGTATGCTCCATCTCATTGCCCATTTCTTGTTCAAATTCGTCGTTGTCCTCTTTTGGGGAGCCTTTTACCTTAGAAATAACTTGCTTAAATATATCCATTTTATTTACTGAAAAAATGATTGTTAAAAAAACTATTTTTTTATGATTTTTTTTCTCATTTACAAAGATACACCTTTTCTTCAATTAAAAATTAAAAATTAAAATTTATACCAAAATGATTTTAACTTTATACCGTTCTCTCCACTTGTCATTGCGTCCTGTGCTGCGAAACGGGATCAAACCCGTAATCTCCATTTTTATACAATAAACTGTTTTTGTTACGTTTTAGTATTACAACAAAGTTCTCCCAAAACACAAAAAATGTAGCACAAACCACTCAATAGAATAATTTGTGCTACAGGGGTGATAAACACAGCCAGAACTGTGCTTCCAAAATTATTAAAACGTATTTTTTAACAGTATGTCCACATTAAATATTGCTAAAGAAATCAATTTTATGGTCGCCTTTGAGTTGAACAATGGCTTTTTTAAAACTGTTTCTACTGCCTCTGATAAAACCTTGTTTGGTATAGCGTTGACTTTGTTTTCCGCGTTGAATGAGCGTATTTACAGTCAAAACTTCTACCTCATAAAGTTCTTCTATTGCACGTTTAATCTGCTCTTTATCAGCACGATGATCTACAATAAATCCATAGCGATTAAATTTTTCACCTTGTGCTGTCATTTTTTCTGTAATAATCGGTTTTATGATAATGTTCATTGTTGAGCCTCCTGTTCTTTGGGTGTTACTAATTCATTTATTTTACCAACAGCATCTTCAAATATAACCAATTTTTGATTATCCAAAATTTGGTAAGTATTGACTTCTGCAGCATCGGTCATTTTTACTTTTCCAATATTACGGGATGAGAGAAAAACATTTTTATTCAATTCATTACATACAAACAAAGTTTTTGTATTTTCTAAGTCTGTATTTTTAAGAATATTGATAAAATCTTTTGTTTTAGGCTCATTAAGTTCAATCCGCTCCATTATCATTATGGCATCATCTTTCATTTTGGAAGACAAAGCAGAAATGCGTGCCAAACGTTTGATTTTTTGATTGAGTTTAAAACCGTAATATCTCGGTTGGGGTCCAAATACTCTTGCACCGCCGGGGAAAAGAGGTGTTTTTATGCTACCTCTACGGGCACCGCCACCACCTTTTTGTCTAATTAACTTGCGTGTACTGCCGGATACCATTGATTTTTCTTTGGTAGCATGAGTACCTTGTCGATTATTAGCCCGATAATGCTTAACGTCCAACCACATCACATGCGTATTAGGTTCTATTCCAAATACGGCTTCGTTCAATTGTACCGTCCTGCCGGTATCTTTTCCGTCTATTCCTACTACTTTTAACTCCATCTCTCTATCTTTAAATATGAACCATTATGTCCGGGTACCGAACCTTTTATTATTAACAAATTTCTTTGAGGCACAATCTTAACAATCTGCAAGTTAATCATTTTAACTTTTTTGCCTCCTGTACGACCTGCCATTCGCATGCCGGGGAATACACGTGATGGCCACGACGAAGCGCCCATTGAACCGGGTGCTCTTAATCGATTGTGCTGCCCGTGAGTCCTATCGCCTACGCCTCTAAAACCATGACGCTTAACAACTCCCTGAAATCCTTTCCCTTTGCTTGTCCCTGAAACGTCTATAAACTCACCCTCAACAAACACGGAAACGTCTAACGTCTCCCCGTAACTTTTGCGGTGTTCTGCTTCAAAACGTGTAAATTCCATTAAAACACGCTTAGGGGTTGTGTTAGCCTTTTGGAAATGTTTGAGAAGCGGTTGAGGTGTATTCTTTTGTTTCTTCTCTCCAAAGGCTAACTGAATGGCTTCATAGCCATCCTTTTCAATCGTCTTAACTTGCGTAACCACGCAAGGACCAGCCTCCACAACCGTGCATGGGACTATCTTCCCAGAGGCATCAAAGATACTGGTCATACCAATTTTCTTACCTATTAATCCTGACATTTTTTAACTAATTTTTTTAATAAATACCTCTTGACTTAAACTTTTAAGCCTTAATTTCAACTTCAACTCCGCTGGGTAATTCAAGTTTCATCAACGCCTCAATCGTTTTGGATGTAGTACCGTAAATGTCCAACAAACGCTTATAAGAAGATAATTCAAACTGCTCACGTGACTTTTTATTAACAAAAGTCGAACGATTAACCGTAAAAATCTTCTTCTGCGTCGGTAATAATACCGGACCTACCAATGCTACATTTTCTTCTTTTAAGGCACTAATAGTTGTTACTATTTTTTCCGCCGATTTATCCACCAAAGTATGGTCGAATGATTTTAATTTTATTCTAACTCTTTGACTCACTGTTATTTATGTGTAAATTTATAAATTCTTATTACTATTATTATACTAAACTTTTATTTTCTTTGTCAATTCCTCAATAATGTGCGCCGGAGGCTCGGAATAATTGGAAAACTCCATCGTTACCGTACCTCTGCCCGATGTGAGTGTTCTTAAATTGGTAATATAACCAAACATCTCTGCCAACGGTACTTTTGCCCTTACATGTTGCACACCATGTTTTGACTCAACTTCTTCTATGATTGCACGGCGCCTATTTAAATCGCCCGTAACTGCCCCCAAATAATCATCGGGAGTTACAACTTCTACTTTCATAACCGGTTCTAAAATAGTCGGTTTGGCTCTTTTTGTTGCTTCTTTGTACCCTTTATAGGAACAAATTTCAAATGATAATGCATCCGAATCCACTTCATGATAGCCTCCGTCAATCAATCTTACTTTCAAATTCATCAAAGGATACCCCAAAAGTGGACCATTTGCCATCGCCTTTGAGAAACCTTTTTCTATGCTTGGAATAAACTCTTTAGGTATATTTCCTCCTTTGACTTCATTGATAAATTCCAAGCCTTTAACACCTTCTTCGGCAGGAGATACTTCAAATTCTATCAAAGCATACTGCCCGCGCCCACCACTTTGTTTTTTGTGCATTTCCTTATGATGCACTGTTTTTGTAATTGCCTCACGATAAGAAACAATAGGATTTCCCGAATTGCACTCTATCTTAAACTCCCGCCGTATGCGGTCAAGCAATATTTCCAAATGCAGTTCACCCATGCCACTCATTATTGTTTGACCTGTTTCCTCATCAGTGGCGGCTCTGAAAGTGGGGTCTTCATCTGTCAATTTTTGCAATGCTATTGACAGTTTTTCTATATCATCTTTTGTTTTTGGCTCAATAGCAATGCTGATAACAGGTTCCGGAAAATCAATAGATTCCAATACAATCGGATGTCTTTCATCACAAATTGTATTCCCTGTTCGCATCTCTTTAATACCTACCAACACGCCAATGTTGCCGGCGGTTATCTCTTCCAATGGCAACTGCTTATTGGCGTGCATCTCAAACAGACGAGATATACGCTCTTTTTTATTAGTTGCCGAATTTAAAACATAAGTGCCTGCCTTTACTACACCTGAGTATGCCCTAAAAAATGCAATTTTCCCCACAAAAGGGTCTGTCGCAATTTTAAATATTAAACCTGCAAAAGGCTCTTCTTCGCTTGGCTTGCGAATAACTTCTTTGTCTGTATAGGGGTTAATACCTTTCAAATCAGGCTTATCTGTCGGAGACGGAAGATACATCGTAATAGCATCCAACAATTGTTGAACACCTTTATTTCTAAACGAAGAACCACACAATACCGGTGTAATTCTGTTATTAACAGTCGCATTGCGGATAGCCTCTATCATGTCTTCGGGGGTGATATTGTTGGGATTGTCTAAAAATTTTTGCAACAAATCTTCTCTCTCTTCGGCAACACCTTCTATCAATTTGATACGATATTGCGTAACTATTTCGCTAATATCATCAGGAATAGGCACTTCATTAAATACCGTTCCCAAATCCGACTCTTCACCCCAAATGTAGGCTTTATTATAAACTAAATCAACTATTCCCTGAAAAGTCTCTTCACTCCCGATAGGAATTTGCAAAGGAATAGGATTGGCACCCAATTTGACCTTAATTTGCTCTAAAACATCAAAAAAATCAGCCCCCATTCTGTCCATCTTATTGATGTAACTGATTCGAGGCACGTTGTATTTATCTGCTTGTCTCCAAACGGTTTCCGACTGAGGCTCAACACCGCCTACCGCACAAAACAATGCTACCGCACCGTCAAGTACTCGCAACGAACGCTCTACTTCTACCGTAAAATCTACATGACCGGGAGTGTCAATGATATTAATTTTGTACCTATTTTCATTATGTTTCCAAAAAACGGTAGTGGCAGCGGAGGTAATAGTTATCCCCCGCTCCTGCTCTTGCTCCATAAAGTCCATAGTAGCAGCACCATCATGTACTTCTCCAACTTTATGACTTTTGCCGGTATAGTACAAAATGCGCTCTGTTGTCGTAGTTTTACCCGCGTCAATGTGAGCCATGATGCCAATGTTCCTTATAAATTCAAGCCTACTACCCATAATATAAACATTTTTTAATTATGAAAAAAAATTCAGTACCAAAATTAATAATTTATATTCTAAAATGGGAGAACGCTTTATTAGCCTCCGCCATTCTGTGAATATCTTCTTTCCTTTTAAATGCTGCACCTTCTTCTTTGTATGCTTGCATTATTTCTGCTGCCAATTTTTGTGCCATTGATTTTTCATGACGCTTGCGGGCATAGTTAATCAAATTTTTCATACCGACAGATTGTTTACGGTCGGCAGGAATTTCAGTAGGTATCTGAAATGTAGCACCTCCTATTCTACGAGAACGTACTTCCACAGAAGGAGTTACATTTGCCAAGGCTTTTTTCCACACTTGCAAACCATCTTCGTTCATCTTTTGAGAAACTGTCTCCATTGCATCATAAAAAATACTAAAAGCAATGTTCTTTTTGCCTTTGAGCATAATATTATTGACAAACTTTGTTACCTGTACTTCTCCAAATTTAGGGTCAGGTAAAATAATTCTTTTTTTAGGTTTAGTTTTCCTCATTTATATAAATATGTATAAGTTCAACATTAAATTACGCTTTCGCTTTGGGACGTTTTGTTCCGTATTTAGAACGTCTTTGTTTACGACCTTCTACACCCGAAGTATCTAACGCACCGCGAATAATATGATACCTAACGCCCGGCAAATCTTTCACCCTGCCGCCTCTTATCATTACGATAGAGTGCTCTTGCAAATTGTGTCCTTCTCCGGGAATATAAGCATTTACTTCCTTTTGATTGGTAAGTCTTACCCTTGCTACTTTACGCATCGCCGAATTAGGCTTTTTAGGCGTAGTAGTATAAACCCTTACGCATACGCCTCTCCTTTGCGGACAAGCATCTAACGCCGGTGCCTTACTCTTATAGGTAAGTTGCTTCCTTCCTTTTCTTACTAACTGTTGTATTGTAGGCATATCCTATGTTTTAACTATTTTTTCGTTTTATCTTCTATTCTAATTCTATATATTCTAATTACTTTTTTTCACTCCTTACCAACAAGGCTAAAAACCCACTAATGTGACAAGGGGTTTGCAAAGATACACTTTTTTTTGATATAAAAATATTTTTTGCGAAAAAAAAGTTTTGTATTTTTTTGCGATTTTGACATAAAATATTGATAATGAGTAAGATATAAAAATCATTTTTTTTTTAATTTTTTTTCATATCATCTTGAAAGTTGAGAATTTTGTGTCAGATTAATGACATATTTTTTGCCAAAAAAGGCGAAAGAAACAGGGGCGAAAGGGTAAATTTGTTCATTTTTTAGAACGTTTTTGTGCGAAAATGCAAAAAAAATCTACACTCTCCACTCACATTTCCTCCGCTTGTTTTTTCACAGGAATAGACACATTTTTAAATCCTTTGTTTTCGAGGTAATTTTTGTAAGTTTGTTGGGCGGGTAATTCACCATGTACAAGATATAATTGTTTGATTTTCAGTGGGTTTTGACAAGAAAGATATTGATACATTTCTTCGTAATCGCCATGACCTGAAAGTGCATCTATCTCTTCTATTTGAGCATTTACCGCATATTTATTGCCATAAATGGACACATATTTATCTCTTTCTACAATCCGGCGTCCCAAAGTGGAAGGCGAGCAATAACCAATCACCAAAACAGTATTTTTTCTGTCTTCTATATTATTGGCAAGGTGATGTTTGATACGTCCTGCCTCCATCATACCCGAAGCCGAAATGATAATGCAAGGGCGGTTATAAGTATTGAGTTTTTTAGAGTCTTCTTTTGTACGCACATAATACAGATTATCAAAGCCAAAGGGGTCTTTTTGGGTGCGAATGATGTCTAAAATATCATCTTTAAAACATTCTGTATGCAGACGAAAAATATCAGTCGCCGACACCGCCAAAGGACTATCAACAAAAATAGGTACATCCGGTAATCTACCCGCTTTTTTGAGACTGTTTAATGAATAAATAATCTCCTGACATCTACCGATAGCGAAAGACGGAATGAGCAATTTACCCAACTTTTTGATGCAAGTTTGTTGCACAATGAGTGCCAATTTTTCTTCTGCCGAATCAACAGGCTCATGCTTGCGGTCGCCATAAGTGGATTCCGTGATAATGTAATCTGCCTGCGGAAATGGCGCCGGGTCGGTCAATAAATGTTTATTGTATCTGCCTATATCGCCCGTATAACAGAGCCGTTTTTGCGTTCCGTTTTCATCAAAAATCAAATTGATAGCCGAGCCGCCCAAAATGTGTCCTGTTTCGGTAAAAACCACTTTTACACCCTCTTCTATCGTAATCTCCAAATTCAGTGGCAAACTAACGAAATATCTCAAAGAAGCAAAAGCATCTCTGGCGGTATAAAGTGGCTCTGCGGGAGGCAGTCCAATGCGTTCTCTTTTTTTGTTAAAATCCACAGTATCACTCTCTTGTATGCGTCCGGAGTCGGGCAACATAATAGAGCACAAATCGCGGGTGGCATGCGTGCAATAGATTTTTCCCGAAAATCCGTTTTTACAAATATATGGCAACAAACCCGAATGGTCAATATGTGCATGTGAGAGCAAAACAATATCAATTTCAGACGGCTCAAATCCCAAATCTCTGTTTTGAGCGTCCGTCTCTAATCCTTTGCCTTGATACATGCCACAATCTAAAAGAATTTTTTTACCTTTGTTGCTGATAATCAAGAACTTACTCCCCGTTACTTCTTCAATAGCCCCTAAAAATATTATTTTCATTTACTTCTATGTTTAAAACTGCAAAATTACACTTTTTTTTGTCTGAAATTGTTTTTTTTATAAAATCAACTTTTTAATATTTTTTTTCAGATGCACGCTGACCGGAAAATGGTCGGAAGCATTGAGCGTATCTACCGCAAAAGCGTAACTTTCAAACAGCGGGTCGCAAAATACATAATCAATTCTAAATGAAAATAACTTATTGATTTTCATTGTATTACCAAATCCTTTTCCGCTTTTGACAAAAGAGTCGTTCAAATGCTGTGAAAATTTTCGATAGGTATATGACCATGGAGTATCGTTAAAATCTCCGCAAACTATCACTTTATGAGGCGATTGTTGAATGTGTTTAATGAGTGTATCGGTTTGTGAAATGCGTTTGTCCATGCCGTTTTTGACTTTGCGAAGTATCCGTTTGCTGTTGGATTTAATAGGCTCTTGCCAAAAATGATTGACAAGTATTTCATTGGCAAATTGATAATCTTTTTTTCCTAAATGAATGGATTGAAGGTGAATATTATAAATGCGGACGGTGTCTTCTTCCAACAAAACATCCACATAATGAGCAAAATTTCCTTTGGAATTAGAAAATTCTATATGTCCTTGATTTACAATAGGATAAATAGAATATAAAGCCATTCCATATTCATTTTTATCTTTTACAAGCGGCAGATAAAGCACTGAATATGGATATTTTAGCGTATCTTTTTTATTTTTTGCTGATTTTTTTTGCCAATATTCCTGTATGCAAACAATATCGGGACATTTTTGGCGAATATGGTCTTCAATTTGCGATTTTTTTTGATAATCAAAGCCCCCAAATGCCTGCACGTTATAACTCATAACGGAAAAAGTTTGTGTAGTATCGGACGGCAAAGCAGTTCCTTTGAATTTATACAGCCTGTGCAATGATGAAAAGCCAAATAAAATGACCGCCAAAGTGAAAAATGCGTATCTTTTTTTCCGAAAAAGCCAAATGATAACAAATAAAACATTGATAATCAATATATAAGGATATGCCAATCCGCAAAATGCTACCCAAAAAGAAGTCGTGGGCTTTATATAATTGGACAAATAACTCATTATCAACAAAATAATGCTTAAAATGTTGATAATCAGAAAAATAATATTTAAAATTGAAAAATCTTTCTTTGACACCACAAAATCAACACTTTTAATAGTAATAATCCATATTGCCTCTTTTTCGCCACAAAAGTATAAGCAATACGCCAAAAATCATGCCCCCAAGATGTGCAAAATGTGCTACTCCGTCATGCGTTCCCATTACACCCGAAATCAATTCTACGCCTCCATATAAAATCACAAACCACTTTGCCTTGATAGGAATAAAAAAATACAAATAAATCAGCGCATTGGGAAACAGCATCCCAAACGCCAACAAAATACCATATATTGACCCCGAAGCCCCCACAGTAGGAACATTTAAAATCAAATTGATAGCCTGATATTCATTGATAAAATTTTTACCCATAGAGAATATCCTTTGTCCCTGTTCAAAAACAATCGCACTTTCGTCCGGCGATAAGTGCATCATTGCCATTTTTAGTTGGATAAATTGCACCAAAATATGCACCGCCGCCGCTCCAATGCCGGTAACAAAATAATAAATCAAAAAACGTTTGCCTCCCCACAAATTTTCAATCGTATAACCAAACATCCACAACGCAAACATGTTGAAAAACAAATGACGAAACCCTCCGTGCATAAACATATAAGTAACAATTTGCCACGGACGAAACATATCCGATTGAGGATAATACAAGCCCAAATAATGGGTCAAATCTATCTCAAAATTCTGCAATGCTAAGGTTGCAACATAAAATAACGCATTGATTATCAATAAATTCTTAACAATCAATGGCAAAAACGAGAACTTTCTCGGTGAATAATATTCTTGATTCATAAAAAACAATTTGTTACTTTTACGAAGTTTTTTATATTTTATTGTTTTTTTTGACAAAATTCTTTTTGCATTGAAAAAAATACTATCTTTGCAAAGTGTTAATTTATGATTTATCCAACAAAAATAATGAGTATAGATAAAAGCAATAGTAATTATTTATACAGAATTGGTTTCGCAGATTTCTCAAACTTTTGAAAACGGACAACAGCATGCACTTGTTGCCATCAATAGCCATATTGTTTTAACTTATTGGAAAGTAGGTCAATACATTGTCGAATATGAACAAAATGGGAACGATAGAGCAAAGTATGGGAGCAAATTGATAGCAACTTTGTCAAAAGACCTTACATTACTGCATGGCAGAGGTTTTAGTATTAGTAATTTGAAAAGAATGAGACAGTTTTATTTGGAGTTTACGATTGGTGCGAAACCTTCGCACCAATTACAACTCATTGAAAACAAGTCAGTTAATGAAGCCTTGAAAAATCATGGCTCAATAATTGCAGCACCTTCACGCGTTTTGAGTTGGTCTCATTATATAGAATTATTAAAAATAGACGATCCATTAGAACGTGGATTTTATGAAAAACAAGCAATCATAGAAAATTGGTCTATTCCACAACTTATCCGTCAGAAAAAAAGTTCTTTATATTTACGTTTGGCAGCCTCCCGCGACAAAGAAGGCATTCTCAAACTTGCCCGTGAAGGCAATCGCATTGAAAAACCTGCCGACCTCATCCGAGACCCTGCAGTGTTTGATTTTTTAGAAGTACCTGAACCCTATCAAATAAGTGAAAGCGATATTGAAAGTCGCATTATCAGCCGCTTGCAACAATTTTTACTCGAAATGGGAAAAGGTTTTGCTTTTGTTGGGAGGCAATATCGTATTACATTAGGAAATCGCCCTCACTATATTGATTTGGTGTTTTACCACTATATTTTAAAATGTTTTGTATTGATAGATTTAAAACGCGAAAATGCAGATTATCAAGACGTTGGACAAATGAACATGTATCTTGGTTATTTTGAAACCGAAGAAAATAACCAAGGAGACAATCCGCCGGTCGGAATTCTACTTGCTCGTGAAAAAGATGATATTGAAGTGGAATATGCGATGCACAATGTATCTTCTCAACTTTTTGTTTCAAAATATCAACTTTATTTACCCCAAAAAGAAAAACTAAAAGAACTCATTGAAAGGCTATTTTGATGTGGATTAAAAAAAAATCATAAAAAAATTCAAAAAAAAGTTTGTATTGAAAAAAAATGTATATTTGCAAATGAGCAAATATTTATAAATACTTAGTTAAATATGACAAGAAAAATATTGATAATAGTTTGTATATCAATGATTTGTACTATTGGTGGCAAGAGTCAGGTAGTTGTAGAAACTTCGGCAAAAGTGTCTGATTTGGTGCAAATTCATGTGAATATTAACAAAAATCAGGAAGGAAAGTTGGCAGGGTTCAGCATTCAAATCTGCTCCGAGTCGGGGAATCATTCTCGCGAAAAGGCGGAGGCAATGCGAACAACATTTTTGTCAAAGTATCCTAAAATTAGGGCACGCGTTACATTTCGTGAGCCAAATTTCAGGGTACGGGTTGGCGATTTTCGGACGCGTGCGGAGGCAAGAGGTTTTTTACAAAAAATTCAAATGGATTTTCCGCAAGCATTTGTTGTCAAAGATGAGGTTAGGTATCCCGTAAATATCACAGAATTAGCAGATTAGTAAATAAAATAAATTTAGTATATAGTAAATAAAGTAAGTAAAAAATTTAATATTAAAAAAGTTTCTTATGAGAGCATTAAAAGTTATTTCGATTTCCTTGTTGGGTTCGCTGGTATTGTTATCAGGTTGCGGACTCAAAAAGATGGTAAAAAAGCAAAATACCGTTACTTATGCGGTAAATCCCAATCCTTTGGAAGTGCATGGGGGTAAAATGGTGATGGAGTTGAAAGGGAATTATCCTCCCAAATATTTCAACAAAAAAGCCAACGTTACGCTTGTTCCGGTCTTAAAGTCCAACGAAGACGGTTCTACGCTTGAATTGGCGCCAATACGTCTCAAAGGTGAAAAAGCAACCGGAGAAGGGCAAGTAATCAGTTACAAAAACGGCGGCAGTTTTTCAGTAACTCAAACAGTAGATTACAAGCCTGCGTTTGTACAATGTACCCTCAACGGTACGGCTAAGGCAACCAAAGGCAAAAAATCTGCTGATTTTGAGGAGGTTTATTTTGGTGAAGGTACACTCGCTACCGCAGAACGTGTAGCAGCCTCCCCAACTGTAGCCTACAAAAAAGACGCAGGGACAGGTACTTATCTTTATCTGGCTGAACATGGTTATGATGGAACACTCATCACTACCCAAAAAGCAGGTATCTATTTTGAGAAAAACAAAGACAATCTCAATTGGAGTCTTCCTTTGAACAAAAAAGAAGAAAACAAAAAAGCGTTGTCCGAAGTGATGACATTCATTGACCAACATCCTAATATCATTAGTATTGATATTGACGGCTGGGCTTCTCCGGAGGGAGAACTTAATCGGAATAATGAATTGTCAAGCAATCGTTCTAAAGCCGCAAAAGATTGGTTCTCAAAAGAATACGATAAATACATCAAAGATAAGGCGAAAAAAGAAAAAGTAAAACAGGCTGATATTCGCAAAGAATATAAGTTCAACCTTGCCGATAATGGCGAAGATTGGGACGGATTTTTGGCAGCCGTTGGAGCCTCTTCCATGAAAGAAAAGGACCAAGTATTGAACGTCATTCGCTCACAAGCCGACAGAGACCAACGTCAGCAACAAATTCGCAACATGATTGCTATTTATAATGAAATAGACAATATGTTGCCAGACCTCAGACGTGCGATTATTAAAATCAATGCCTCTGACGCAAAAAGTGATGAAGAAATTTCTCGTTTAGCCATCACCGAGCCAACGGCTTTGACTTTGCCTGAATTGTTGTATGCTGCTTCATTGACATCCGACAATAAAGCAAAAAAGGCAATTTATGAAGCCACCATTAAGCAATTCCCTAACGATTTCCGTGCCTACAATGACCTTGCGGCTATTGAAGCATCCGAAGGAAATTATGACAAAGCAAAAGAATTGCTCGACAAAGCCAATTCATTAGCCCCTAATGATGGTTTGGTTTGGAACAATATTGGCGTACTTGCTTTGATGCAAAATGATTATACTGCGGCAGCAGAAGCATTTGCAAAAGCAGAAAAAGCAGGAATTTCAGAATCCTACAACAACGGTATTATTGACCTTAAAAATGGAGATTATGCCGCAGCAAACACCAAAATGAGCGCAGCAAAATGCAAATATAACAAAGCATTGTTGCAAGTTTTGGCAAAAAATTATACCGAAGCAAAAGCCACTTTGGATTGCTTGACACCCAAAACAGCCGAAGCATATTATCTTTTGGCTATTGTAGGTGCAAGAACTCAAAATGCAAATGATGTTTATACAAACCTCAAAGAAGCATGTGCTTTGAATGCGAAGTATAAAAATCATGCTAAAAAAGACTTGGAATTCAAAAAATATAGAAACGACAGCGAATTTCAAGCCGCAATTAAATAGGAAATTAATAATTATTGTCAAGTTGGCGGGCGGTAGTTTATTGTAAACTGTCGCCCACTTTTTTTTGCATTTGCGTAAATAGAAGACGGAACATTTTAATTCTCTATAATTTCTTAACTTTTAATTCTTAATTGAATGCCTCCTCATTTTTACAACATTTTTCTCCCAAAGCACAAAAAATCTACACTCTACACTCCAAAAAAACTTTCTTTTTTCTTTGTGTAATTTTTTGTAAAAAAATGCCTCATTCGGGCTTGAAATTTTTGAGAAATGCCCAAAAAGGAGGCGAAGACATCAAAAAAAATTTTGTATTTTGGCATAAAAAAAATTATTTTTTGACTATATAAAATTTATAATATATTGATTATCATGATATTATTTATTAAAAATTTATAAAAAAAAGCGATAAAAAAATTTATTCACTCATTATCAATAAATTATGATTTTTTTTGCATTTTTTTTTGGCAAATTTACGATTTATAAGAAAAAATATTGTACCTTTGCAATCTAATTAAAAAATTATAGTTCTATGAATATTGAAGAAAAAGTAATAGCACTTGTTGCTGACAAATTGGGTCGAGATGTAACCGAAGTTACGCTTGATAAGAGCTTTATTAACGATTTGGGTGCGGACTCTTTGGATACCGTTGAATTATTAATGGTGTTTGAAAACGAGTTTAAAATAAAAATACCCGAAAATGTTCAAGACAAGATTACAACCGTTAGTGATGCGATCAATTTCATTAATGAACACATGAAATAATTCTATATCTTTATGGAATTACGAAGAGTTGTAATTACAGGCTTAGGAGCGCTTACTCCTGTTGGAAATTCTGTCAATCAATATTGGGAGAATCTGATAAAGGGGGTAAGCGGTTCAGGTCCTATCACGCGTTTTGACCCTCAAAAATTTAGAACACGATTTGCTTGTGAGGTAAAAAATTTTGACATCAATCAATATGTAGAAGTCAAAGAAGCACGCAAAATGGATTTGTTTGCACAATTTGCCATAGCCACTGCCTCCGAAGCAATGGAGGATGCTAAAATTGATGTTTCTGAGGTTGATTTGCAACGCTGTGGTGTCGTTTGGGGGACAGGGATAGGTGGTTTTACTACTTGTGCGCAAGAGATGGAAATATTTTCCACAGGAGACGGTACGCCACGCTTTAATCCGTTTTTTATTCCCAAAATTATTGGTGATATAGCGGCGGGTCATTTGTCGATGCGGTTTGGATTTTTAGGACCTAATTATGTAACAACGTCAGCCTGTGCGTCTTCTGCAAATGCAATATCAGATGCGTTCAATCTCATTCGCTTACACAAAGCGGATATAATTATCACCGGAGGCAGTGAGGCTCCTATCAATGTAGCAGGTGTAGGCGGATTTAATTCTATGCAAGCACTTTCGACCCGAAATGAAGACCCTCAAACGGCGTCAAGACCTTTTGATAAAGGCAGAGATGGTTTTGTGGTCGGCGAGGGTTCAGCCGCATTGATATTGGAAGATTTGGAACATGCTTTGCAAAGGGGAGCAAAAATTTATGCAGAAATAGTCGGTACCGGTTTGTCGGCAGATGCTTATCATTTGGTAGCACCTCATCCGGAAGGAAAGGGCGCTCGACAAGCCATGCACGCCGCACTGACGGATGCAGGAATGAGCCCCAACGAAATTGACCATATCAATACACACGGCACTTCAACGTCTTTGGGTGATATTGCGGAGATAAAAGCGATAAGTTCGCTTTTTGGAGAACATACGTATCAAATGCACATCAATTCTATCAAATCTATGGTAGGTCATTTGCTCGGAGCGGCTGCAGCAGTAGAGTCTGTGGCGACCGTGCTGACGGTTTATAATGATATTATACCGCCGACTATCAATCATTTTGAGGACGATGACGCATTTGACAAACGGATAAATTTTACGTTTAATAAAGCGGCAAAAAGGACAGTTAATGCGGCTATTTCCAACGCATTTGGATTTGGCGGTCATAATACGTCTTTATTGTTCAAAAAGTTCAAAGCATAAAGGTTGTGTTTGGACGAAAGAATAATTCGCTTGCTAAATTTGTCCGCAATGTTTTAGGGTATCGCACGCATCATATTTATTTGTATGAAATAGCCATCACTCATTGTTCGGTCGCTGTTGATAGCAAACTATCCAAAGCCACTGCCAACAATGAGCGGATGGAGTATTTGGGCGATGCGGTATGGAATTGTGTGATAGCACATTATCTATATATGAAATTTCCTTGTGCAGGAGAAGGATTTCTTACCGCTTTGCGGTCTCGGCTGGTGTGCAGAGAGCATTTGAATCAAATAAGTTGCAAAATGGGGCTTGATGAGCATGTACGGCGACTCAATAGCAGTCTGCATTGCAGGTCAATTTATGGAGACGCAATGGAAGCCATTATCGGAGCCGCTTTTTTGGACAAAGGTTATGAATTTACTAAAACAATGATTATCAATAGAATACTTAATCTATATGTTGATATAGATGCGCTTGCCAAAACGGATACCAATTATAAAAATACTATTCAAATGTGGGCACAACGCAATCGGCATCAAATAGATTATAAAGTGGTTGATTTTGTTGCCACCGAGCGTCATGCTCATAAACAGTTCATTGTCAATCTGTTAATAGATAATGAAATCATTTCGGAAGGTTGTGATTTTTCTATCAAATCCGCACAACAACAAGCAGCCATGGCTGCCTGCGAAAAATTAGGGTTGATAAATGTGTTTATAAAATAAAAAAAAATACATCAATTAGATAGAGTGTAGGGTGTCCCCGACTTCGGCGGTCTTGTCATTTTGATAAAAATTTAACTACTTGATTATCAGTGTTTTATATTTTCAGGAGCGGATTCTTGAAGTGTAGTGCTCCGCTAAATCGTAATATGTTGATAATCTTTTGTTTACAAATCGAAACCATCGAAGTCGGGTGCCATGCCGACAACTTTTACCGAGCATTCAAGTCCTTTTTTGATTTGAAAAGCAGAAACCGGCTTTTCCGAAACAGGAATTTCGGCAGTATTTTCCTGACTTCTGTTCTCGTGGCG
>JAISTU010000015.1 GCA_031272415.1 Bacteroidales bacterium
GCAAGGCATCCAATTGCAACATTTGAAAATTCCGGTTCAAGAATGGCTTTACAGGACTTCCATTTTGGCTTTTTTGAGAGGCTGTGGCATTGTTGTCGAGGCTGAATTGCACACTTTCAAAGGGCGACCGGACTTGGTAATTTCGTATCGCGGTTCAACTTTTATTATCGAAATCAAAGTGGCATTCAAAACCGAAGACGTGTCCGCAAAACTCACCGAAGCAGAAACACAAATCCGTGAAAAAGAATACATTAAACCCTATCCTGATGCCATTTGTTTAGCAATGGTGATTGATGACACTCAAAGGCAAATTGTGAAATGTGAAAAAGTGGAATAATTGAAAATTGCCCAATTTTAGAACAAATTTCTCCCAAAATGCAAAAAAAACTCAATTATTTTTTTCTCTCAAGCCTTTTGAGATTCGCATTGCGCAAAAATTAGGACCGCACATGGTGCAATATTGAGAGCCTTCTGCTTCTGCACCGTGTCTTGCCATAAAATATTCTTTTGCTTTTTCGGGGTCAAGACTAAGATTAAATTGGTCTTTCCACCGAAACTCAAAGCGGGCTTTGCTCAAAGCATTGTCTCTAACGCAAACGCCTGGGTGTCCTTTGGCTATATCGGCAGCATGAGCCGCAATTTTATAACTGATTACGCCCACTCTTACATCTTCTTTATCAGGCAAACTCAAATGTTCTTTTGGCGTTACATAACAAAGCATTGCCGTGCCCATCCAACCAATTTGAGCCGCCCCGATAGCAGACGTGATGTGGTCATAGGCAGGTGCAATATCTGTTACCAAAGGTCCTAATGTGTAAAAAGGCGCATCAAAACAATGTTTTATCTGTTTGTCCATATTTTCTCGTATTTTATGCAATGGAACATGACCAGGACCCTCAATCATAACACCTACATTGTATTTCCATGCTGTTTGGGTCAATTCTGACATGGTTTCTAACTCGCCAAATTGTGCTTTATCATTGGCATCAAAAATGGAACCGGGACGCAAACCATCGCCTATCGAAACACCTGTATCATAATTTGCCAAAATTTGACAAATATCCTCCCAATGGGTGTATAAAAAATTCTCTTGCTGCTTAATTTCCATCCATTTAGCCATAATACTGCCTCCGCGAGAAACAATGCCTGTCAATCTTTGGTTTGCATAAGGGATATGCTTGCGCAACAAACCTGCATGAATGGTAAAATAATCCACACCTTGTTCGCATTGTTCAAGCAAAGTATCTTTGTATAATTCCCATGTCAGCAGTTCAATTTTGCCCTCAACCTTTTCCAATGCCTGATAAATCGGCACCGTTCCCACGGGCACAGGACAATTGCGAATTATCCACTCTCTTGTCTCGTGTATATTGGCTCCTGTCGATAAATCCATCAATGTATCGCCCCCCCAGCGACAACTCCATACAGCCTTTTCTACCTCCTCCTCAATATTGGACGAAATGGCTGAATTGCCAATGTTGGTATTGATTTTGACCAAAAAATTCCGCCCTATAATCATCGGTTCACATTCAGGATGATTGATATTGGCAGGAATAAAAGCCCTGCCTATGGCCACCTCATTACGCACAAATTCGGGTGTAATATGCGTCGAGATACCCAATTGTGCATTGTTCATATTTTCTCTGATTGCCACAAATTCCATTTCAGGTGTAATAATTCCTGCCTTTGCGTAATACATTTGTGTTATTTTTTGACCTTTTTTGGCTTTGTATGGCAAATGATTGTGCTGAAAACGAAGATGCTCTAATTCCTTGTTATTCAATCTCATACGTCCATATTCCGAACTAAAGCAAGGCAAAATCTCAATATCTGACCGCCGATTGAGCCATTTTTCTCTAATTCTGGGCAAACCTTGCTTAAGGTCAATGGTTTGTGCGGGGTCTGAAAAAGGTCCGCTTGTATCGTACACAATAACAGGCTCATTTTCTGTTCGCACTTCTTCTTCGTTGACAATTTGTACGGTCGGAGTTAAATTTATTTTTCTCATAGGAACTTGAATATCAAATAGTTTCCCTTTTACATAAATTTTTTCCGAATTAGGAAACGGCGTCCGTGTAATATTCTGTTGTATTTCTATTGTTTTGCAACTCATAATTTTCTCTGTATCAATATATTAAATATGTTGTTTAATTTCAAAGTGTTGTTGTGTTGTTTTTTCATAAATAGTCTTCTGCATTTTCTAATTCTTCGCTACATTCACGACAATAAAGTTTAAATTCATCATCAATGTCTTCGGAATGCGTCATTTCCAATTTGCCATCTATGATTTCATAAACATCATATTGATTTGGCTCTGTTATAAATTCAGTTGAGCCACATTTACATCGTTTAATACGTTTTGCCATAAAGATTATAATACCAAATTATTCTTTTCCAAAATTACCTAAAATTTAAAACGGCACTTGTTGTTCATGTGCAAAGCGGTTGGTGTCGCCTACAATGTCATCATTCATTGCGGACTGCAAAGTAACTACATTGCCATCTTCGCTGTTCATCAATTGTGAATAAGTCGCTCCCGTAGCCATAGACGCACTGTAATTGCTAAATTTATCAATATCACAAAATTTGGCTTGTTGAGCGATAAATTGCATTCTTACATCGCCGGTCCTTCCATTACGGTGCTTGGCAATAATAATCTCTGCTAATCCTGCCGAAGATTCTTTGTCATCAAACGATAACCCATAAACCTCAGGACGGTATATAAATAGCACTAAATCAGCATCTTGCTCAATGGCGCCTGACTCACGTAAATCCGACAATTGCGGTCGTTTGGAAGTGGTAGAACGCTTTTCTACGTCTCTACTTAACTGCGACAAAGCAATAATGGGAATATGAAGGTCTTTGGCAAGTATTTTTAATGAACGGGAAATCGTACTTATTTCCTGTTCACGGTTGCCTTTGGCTTCTTTTGTTCCTAACGACATCAATTGCAGGTAGTCAATGATAACGCATTGTATATTATGCTGTTGCTTCAAACGTCTGCATTTTGCTTTCAAATCAAAAATGGTCAATCCTGCCGTGTCATCAATAATCAGAGGTGCATCTGTTAAATTGGACATTTTATCTGTTAAAGTCAGCATTTCTTGTTGCGACAATTTACCCGTTTTGAGATGCTCAATAGGAATGCTTGTTTCGGAGGATACCATACGCATCATAAGGTCGGCTGCAGACATTTCAAGTGAAAAAAATGCAACAGGTCTTTTGTAATCAATGGTCATATTTCTTGCCATAGAAAGCACAAGTCCCGTTTTTCCCATAGCAGGACGGGCTGCCAAAATAATCAAATTAGAGGGCTGCCAGCCTTGTGTAATACGGTCTAAATCCGTAAATCCTGACGGAACACCCCGCAAAGCCTCTTCTGATTTTTGAAGTTCTTCCAACTCCTTCATAAAATTTTGCATCAATTGCGGCATCGTTTCGCCACTGCGTGTAAAATTTTTCTCCGAAATTTCAAATAAATTCTGTTCTGTTTTTTCCAAAAGGTCTAATGCATCTGTGCTGTTGTCGTATGCCTCTCTAATGGCTTGACTGGAAATCTCAATCAAAGAACGCAAAATATGCTTTTCATTGATAATGCGGGCATGATATTCAATGTGAGCCGAAGAAATAACTTTATTAGTCAGCAATGCCAAATTATATGAGCCTCCGGCAGCATCTAATTTTTTATTTTTTCTTAATTTTTCGGTAACAGTCAGCAAGTCAATTTTTCCTCCCGTCGCAAAAACTTCGCTTATCGCCTGAAAAATAACTTTATGTTCCGGCTTATAAAACATATCTTCATGCAAATGTTCCAAAACCAAACTTGCTGCTTCCGCCTCCAACATCATCGCCCCCAATACAGCCTCCTCAAAATCAACACTTTGCGGAGCAACTCTACCTTGTGCGTCTACAAATATCTCTTTTGTTTTGACAAACGTTCCCTTTTTTTCTTTAACCTCTGCCATATACTTATTGATTTGAAATCCAGTGTTTTACATCATCTAATTGCAAAGCAGGAACATCTAATTTTTTCTTTTTCCGCAAGCCGTTGAGCGTATTATGTAATTGCGTGGCAACAGAGGCTTTTAATTCATCTGTTGTGTTAATGCCTGCCGCTCGTATGCAATCAATCCATATTTTGGGAATCCCTAAACTTTCAAATTGAGCATCTGTTGATATTTCGGGCTGCTTTTCGGGTCTCATTTGCGGGAAAAACAACACATCTTGTATAGACGGCGAGTTGGTCATAAACATTACCAATCTATCAATTCCAATGCCCATGCCTGATGTCGGCGGCATACCAAATTCCAATGCTCTCAAAAAATCTTGGTCAATAAACATAGCCTCATCATCGCCTTTTTCGGAGAGCCGCAACTGCTCCTCAAACCGCTCTCTTTGGTCAATCGGGTCATTGAGTTCCGAGTACGCATTGGCTAATTCTTTGCCGGCGACCATCAATTCAAACCGCTCCGTGAGTAATGAATTTTCACGATGTCGCTTGCATAATGGAGACATTTCAATCGGATAATCGGTAATAAAAGTAGGCTGAATGTACTTTTTTTCACAACATTGACCAAAAATTTCATCAATCAATTTGCCCTTGCCCATAGTGGAGTCGGTGTCAATATTTAATTTTTGGCACACCTCAATTAATTGATTTTCAGACATATCCGTAATATCAAAGCCAGTATGCTCCTTAATTGCATCAATCATTGTAATGCGTTTGAAAGGACGTTTGAAATCTACAATATGGTCGCCCATTGGCACTTGTGTAGTGCCGTGTAATTCCAATGCAATTTTTTCCAAAAGTTCCTCACAAGAATTCATCATCCATTGATAATCTTTGTATGCAACATAAACCTCCATGCAAGTAAATTCGGGATTGTGCATCCTGTCCATGCCCTCATTGCGAAAATTGCGACTAAACTCATACACCCCATCAAATCCTCCAACAATTAAACGCTTGAGATACAATTCATTAGCAATTCTTAAATACAACGGAATATCCAACGCATTATGGTGAGTAATAAAAGGACGTGCAGCCGCCCCACCCGGAATGGGTTGTAAAACAGGCGTTTCTACTTCCAAATAGCCTTTTTCATTGTAATAATTGCGTATAGTATTGATAATCAATGCTCTTTGTTGAAAAGTTTTTTTAACATGCGGATTAACAATCAAATCCAAATATCGCATTCTGTACCTTTGTTCGGGGTCAGTAAAAGCGTCATAAACTTTGTCATCCGTCTGTTTTACCACAGGCAAAGGACGCAATGACTTTGACAAAACAGAAAATTCTTGCACATGAACCGTAATTTCACCCATTTGAGTTTTGAAAACAAAACCTTTTACGCCAATAATATCTCCCAAGTCTAAACGCTTAAAAACACTGTTATACAATGTTTTATCTTCTGTCGGACACAAATCATCTCTTTTAGCATAAATTTGAATTCTCCCTGTGCAGTCTTGCAATTCAAAAAAGGCAACTGCCCCCATAATGCGCTCACTCATAATGCGTCCCGCTAAACATACATTTGAAAATTGCTCTGCATTTTGTTCAAAATTTTCCAAAATCTGCTCTGCATAACAATTTACAGGGTATTCAGCCGCCGGAAAAGGGTTAATTCCCAGCGATTTCAATTCTTTTAATTTCTCTCTTCTTATTATTTCCTGTTCGCTTAAACTCATAAAAAACTTTTTGTATTGATACTGTGCTGCTTTTGTAACTACATACTTACTATAATTACAAAATACAAAGATACACAAATTTATCAATTAAAAATTAAAAATTAAAAATTAAAAATCGCGAATTAGAGTGTAGAGATTGTAAATTTACGATTTTAGATTTTTTCTATTTTTTTTTGCATTTTGGGATAAAAACGTTCTAAAATCCGTACCCCTGTCCTCCGCCTCAAAAAAGTGCCGATGCTTGTATAAAACAAACACCGGCGAAGTTTATAAATATTAAATCTATGCGTACTCTACTTGGTAGAGTTTGTGGTATTGTCTGTTCCTTCGACTACAACTTCTTCTGTTGTTTCTGTTTCTATTGTTTCTTCTTCCTCTTCGGTAGGCACTTGTGTAATGGCAGCAATTTGGTCATCATCTTTGAGGTTAATCAATCTGACTCCCTGTGTAGCCCGTCCCACTACACGTAAAGTTTCTACTTTTAATCGAATAGCAAGTCCGGAACGATTGATAATCATCAAATCATCCGCATCTGTAACATTTTTGATGGCGATAAGATTACCTGTTTTTTCGGTTACTTTGAGCGTCCTTACACCTTTTCCGCCACGATTGGTTTCTCTGTAAGTGTCTAATGCAGAGCGTTTTCCGTATCCATTTTCAGAAACAACTAAAATATCATCTGCACTATCAGCGTCAATGCAAAGCATACCAATTACATAGTCAGCCTCGTCGCGGAAACGGATACCTCTCACTCCGGCGGCACCTCTACCCATAGGACGCACTCTTTTGGCATCAAATCGAATAGTATAACCGCTATGTGCTGCCATCATGACGATAGAATTATCATTGCCCAAAGAGGCTTCCAAAAGCATGTCTCCTTCTCGAACATTGATGGCTTTTATGCCGATTTTACGCGGATGAGAATAGGCGGCTAATGTCGTTTTTTTGATAACACCTTTCTGAGTGCAGAGTACAATATGATTATTATTAAGATAGTCAACATCGGATAAATTTTTAAGGTTGATAACTGCTTTTATAGTGTCGTCAGGCTCAATGTTAATCAAATTTTGTATCGGACGCCCTTTGGATGACTTTGCACCTTCGGGTATCTCAAACACACGTAACCAATAACATTTGCCTTTTTCAGTAAAAAACAATAAATAATTATGGTTGGTCGCCGTATAAAGATGCTCAATAAAGTCGGTATCGCGAGCATTTGAGCCTTTTGCACCCACACCGCCACGCTTTTGAACTTTGTATTCATTGAGACTTGTACGCTTAATATAACCCAAATGTGAAATGGTAATAATCACACTTTCGTCTGCAATTGTATCCTCAATACGAAAATCGGAAGCCGCATATTCAATTTTACTTCTTGGCTCGTCTCCGTATTTTTCTTTCATTTCGAGCAACTCATCTTTAATTACTTGCATACGCATACCTTCATCGGCAAGCAAACGTGTTAAATAATCAATTTTTTTCGCCAATTCGTCAAATTCATTTTGTAATTTTTCCCTTTCCAAACCGGTCAATTGACGCAAACGCATTTCAACAATCGAAGCCGCCTGAATTTCAGAAAATTGCCACTTTTCAACCAAACCGCTCTTGGCTTCTTCTACCGTTTTAGAGGCTCTGATTAAAGCAATAATTTCGTCAATAATATCCAATGCTTTAATCAAACCTTCTACAATGTGCATCCTTTCTTGTGCCTTGCGAAGGTCAAATTTTGAACGCCGAATAACTACCTCATGTCTGTGGTCTACAAAACAAACCATTAACTCTTTGAGATTGAGTGTTTTAGGACGCCCATGTACCAATGCCACATTATTGACCCCAAAAGAAGATTGCAATGGAGAATGTTGATATAACTTATTGATAATCACGTTAGCAACTGCATCACGTTTGAGTTCCAAAACAACTCTAATATCGCGTTTGGATTCATCCCTAATTTCGGCAATTCCTTCTACTTTTCCTTCTTTAACCAAATCGGCAATGCGTTTAACCATCTCCGATTTATTGACTTGATAGGGAATAGTTGTAATTACAAGTCGCTCTTTACCATGCGAATGCTCTTCAATTTCGGTAGTTACGTCTCCACGCATCACTACCCGTCCTCTGCCTGTCAAATAGGCTTCTCTTACGCCGTCATAGCCATAAATGGTACAGCCTGTCGGGAAATCAGGTGCTTTTACAAATTGCATCAATTCTTCAATCGTAATTTCTTTATTGTCAATATATGCAATAATTCCATTTACAATTTCCGATAAATTATGCGGGGGCATATTGGTTGCCATCCCTACTGCAATTCCTGCCGAGCCATTGATAAGTAAATTGGGAACTTTGGCAGGCAAAACGCTGGGTTCTTTGAGAGAATCATCGAAATTGTTCTGCATATCAACCGTTTCTTTTTCGATGTCCTCAAGCATCTCTTCTGCAATTTTTTTCAATTTTGCTTCTGTATAACGCATGGCAGCCGCCGAGTCGCCATCAATAGAGCCAAAGTTACCTTGTCCTAACACCATCGGATAACGCAAAGACCATTCTTGCGCCATCCTTACCATTGCATCATAAACGGCAGTATCTCCGTGCGGATGATACTTACCAAGCACTTCCCCTACAATTCTGGCAGATTTTTTGGTCGGTTTATCAGACAATATACCCATATCATACATGGCATACAATATCCTTCTATGTACCGGCTTAAATCCGTCTCTCGCATCCGGCAAAGCACGTGAAACAATTACCGACATTGAATAATCAATGTAGGCTGATTTCATTTGTTCTTCAATATTTACAGGAATTATTTTTCCTCCGTCTGTCATTTTTTATCTCTTAATTCTTTGATAAATAATACCTTACTGTTTTGATATACAAAAAATAATGTATACCAAAATACAAAGATAGCAAAAAAATCAATTCAAAAATTTTTTTTACGTTTTTTGAAGTTTTAGACCACTTATTCAAACCGCACCCGATAGTACAACAATACAATATAGTTATGATTTCGGGACAGATAGCCAATCTCATACACTTTTTAGAACACAAATCACCGCCCAAAATGGACACGTAAGTTTTTCATTATCAGATGTTAATCAAAGACCGTACTATGTGAAAACGGCAGGGATGCTATTTTTACAATATTTTTACAATAATATCGGAGATTTAACGTTATTAAAAGGAAAAAACTTTAATAAAATGAAATATAGAATAGAAGAATACAACAAGCATTATTACACCGGTAATCACCAGAGTAGCAAGCAGTTAGTAACAGATGGGACAGGTGTTGCTGTGCAGCAAGTTGAGTATGCTCCTTTCGGAGAAGTGGTGAATGAGTATAACATCGATTGGAGCAACGGACAAGTGCCTGATTTTAAGGAATTGGACGAAGAAAATGGCATGTATTATTTTGAGGCGAGGTATCAGAATCCACCGGTGTTTATAAGTAGGGATCCGTTGTTTGAAAAGTATCCAATGTTTAGCCCGTATGCATTCTGTTTCAACAATCCGTTGAGAGTTACAGCCCCAACGGGAAAGGATGGAGAAGAAGTTGTAGATACTAAAAATAAAACTATTACTATTAATGTAAATTTAATTTTCTA
>JAISTU010000025.1 GCA_031272415.1 Bacteroidales bacterium
TCGTCAAATGGAAAAACAAACCAAAAGGTCTAAAATGTAGTCTTTTCCTTTTTTTGATGTTTTTCAAAAAGTTTGCGTATATGTCTTTCTTTTGGCGGAAAGACGTTCTGTTTTTGCACGCACTTTTGCTGCAAGGACTATCCGTTAGGACTGACCTGTTATATATATTGATGTATTGAATTTTCTGCAATATTTTCCCTATCCCAAAAGTTTTGTAGAGTTTTATATCCCTGCACTCTACACTCTTTATTCTACACTCTGAAAAAGCGTTCATAGCATCACTTGTTTTGTGAACACTCTTTCCCCTTCTTTGATAGACAGTTGCGAAAATGCACGTAACTGCTTGCTTATCAAGTAGTTGGGGGGGGGGGTAAATGCTTGATAATCAGCACATTGCACAGCAATAGCCCTCCGTGAGGAGTTGCTACTTTGGAACAAGTGGAACTGCTTTTTTGAAACTTTCCAAATGCTCGTTTCCCGACTGCAATGAATGCTTTAATAATTATCAATATCATTTCTTATGGATTTAAATTTTACTTGTTTTGATATAAATACAAAGATACACAAAAATTTGAATTAAAAGTTAAAGATGAAGAATTAAAAGTGATTTTATTGGGTTAACTTGGTGATAATCAAGGAGAAAAATTTTTTCAACATTTTTTTGTCTGAACTTTGATTTTAGTATGATTGATGTGATTATTATGATTTTAAAATTGTCTGAACCACGATTTTCATAAGATTTATATGATTAGCAGGATTAAAATAATCATATAAATCATTCAAATCATTCAAAATCACAGTTCAGACAAGGGGGGTGCAAAAATGCAAAAAAAATCTAAAATCGTAAATCTAAAATCTCTGCACTCTCCGCTCTCAATTATCTTTCTTCTTTACAAACCACTTTAATTGCTTGTTTTTGAGTTATTTGTGTGCCTTCAACGGTAACGGTGGCTGTTGAATCGGCATTTAAATCGGCACAATTTTTGGCTTCTTTTTCAAAACTGACGGTGTAACTATCATTAGGATTGTTGTTGATGGTTACGGTTCGTTGGCAATTACATTGTTTTTTGCAAGCCCAAATTCCCATTGTGGCGAGGCTACTGAGCAATATTATTTTCAAAATTTTAATTGTATTTGTTATTTTTTTGTGGCGACTACGCATGTTTTTTTATTTGTAAATGTTTTTCCTTCCAAATTCCAGTAACGGAACAACAAAATGTACAGTCCTGTCGTGGCTTTGATGTTGCCGTCAATAATTCCGTCCCAAGTGAAGACTCCTTCTGTT
This sequence comes from Bacteroidales bacterium, assembly GCA_031272415.1. Taxonomy (GTDB): domain Bacteria; phylum Bacteroidota; class Bacteroidia; order Bacteroidales; family WCHB1-69; genus JAISTU01. The sequence continues at coordinate 1,286 of JAISTU010000025.1, forward strand.
GATGCTAATTCATTGTTTATCAATGTTTTAAGTTTTAATCCTTGTGCATTGTAAATATCAATTGTAACTCTATATCCGCTTTCAGGGAAGGTATAATAAATATTCAAAATATCATCAAATCCGTCAGCATCAGGAGAAAAAATCTCAGGATAGCAAACAAAAGTACCTTTTGGGGAAATATTTTCTGAAAAAGAGGAATTGATATAGCCCGGAGTTGCATAACCGGCTGTCGAAGCGGCAGAATGCCAATTGTTTTTATCCTGCGTAAGTCTGTCAAAATGAATACGTTCCAGACTTACACCTTTTACCGATTGATAGAGCGGATAGTGCATATCGGCAGTGTATTCAAAGCGATCAATGCTGTTGATGCCCACATTCAGACCCACAATTCCATGTTCGTTGGCATAATTAGGTAAGTCTTTCATTTGCAATAAGTTATCAGGGAAAAGACAATGATATTGCTCGCAAACAATTTGTGGCTGACGAGTTAAAACCAAATATTGATGTGGCAGTAATTGCTTGTTAATCAATGATATAACTCTCCCTGTATCCTGTTCCCCATTCGATTTAAAAGTAGATACTCTCAAAGTTCCCAAATCAATAATTTTGTCCGAGCGATTGTATATTTCCACAAAATCCACACCCTCATCGGTGCTTGGATTGAACAATATCTCATTGATAACCACATCTTTTTCTTCCGCATTTTGAGCGTAACCAAATGAGAAACAGACATTTAAAGGGAAAATATTACCTGCACAATCCTGTATCGTGTCCCGTAACGAAAATTCATAAATTGTCCCTTTTTGCAAAGCAGTTGAAAGGTGTAATTGAACGGATTTCATATCTTCGGATATATTTAAAACGCTGTCTATCAATATTTTATCGATATAAAAAGCAGATTTATTTTGTAAATATTGTGGCAAAATAATTTCCGAAAAATAGACGGTAATTACATTTTGAGCGGTAGAGGCAATGCCCAAAATTTGTGGTGCGGTAATGTCGTTATTTACTTGATTAACAGCGTTTTTATTACATGGAGTTCCTCCCAAAGTCGCCGTTGATGATGTCCAATTATCAGCCTCCACGCAAGGCTCATTTTCGTCTATCATTTCCAACGCCCAGCCTCCACTTCGCTTAACATCAGAGGCATGCCAGGTGTCCGCAAATGTCAGAGAATGAATAATTTGGCTATTGTTGTCAATCAAAGCAATATTTTGACCTGCGTCCGTAATTTGCATGGATGAGGTGGAAGTTACGGTACCAAATTGTGTAAAAAGTGAAGTATCGGCAGCAGCACAAATGAGAGCATATCCTGCCGAATCCAACACAATCGGATTGATAGTGCGTCTGTAATTTCCTGTCTTTAAAATCCACTTATTCAATGAGATAGGGAATGGGAGGCGATTTTTGATTTCAATATATTCCGCCTCCGGCAACCCCGCAGAAGGGGTAGGGTCTGCCATAATTTCCGTTATAATTACATCAAAAAGAGCAGGTTTTACCAAAAGAATACTCAGCAAAGTATCCGCCGTCAAATTGCCAAAAATATCTTTTATTCCACTGATTTTGAGAGAAGTACGTGCATTTATCGGCAAAGGCTGTGGCAAAAAGAACTGCAAAGAGGTCGCATTAACAGAGGTAAATTCTACCCTCAACGGCTGTCCTATTCCATTGTCTAACAGGTAATTAGATACATCTAAAACAGAACTGTCCAACATTTCATCAAAAGAGAGATGCAATAGGGAATAATTTACAGAATCTACTGAATATGAGAGCAATACAGGTGAAGTCGTATCGGCGTATATTCCTCCGCAATAAATGTTATCAAACCAAAAATTTGTCCTGTTGGAGGCGGTATAGAGGCACAAAATTCCCATAAAACCGGTGCTGTCCGTGAGCGTATCTGCCGCATTACCAACAAATTGCAACACATCACCACCATTATCGGAACAAAAAAGACTCCAGCCGCTGTCTAATGAATATACTACTTTGATTTTCAATGAAAAAGAAGCAGCAATAAGAGCGGCGGCACTACTACATAATTGCTCACTTTTGTTGCCGTTTTGCTTATACAAGCGCACCGCATCGGCACTGCCCGCCTCACCAAAATTCAAATAATATCCTTTTAAAGCCGTGTCATTGAGTTGGGACGTGTTGGAGAGCAAATAAAATCGGCTCAAATTGTTAGCAGAAGGGGCAAAAGATTGTCGAATGTCAAATTTCCATTCTATATCTCCTTGTAAATCAGGTAATTGCGTAGAAATATAACTGCTGCCTGCCCCGCTTGCATTGAGTTGCAATTGGAATGATGAATTGACCGTAAAACTGTCCGTATTGCCCAGCCATGTAGGATTGTTTAATAATTCTCCATCTGAAAAATCATCACTTATTTGTCCATATAAACAACTGTGTAACAAGAGAATACAAATTAACAATCCACAAAATTTCATATCAGTCTATTCTAAAATGAAGCACTCAAAAAAGAGTGAATTTTAACGGATAACCGTTTATTCTCCCAATACTTCCGCCAATTTTCGTTCCAATTCTTCCCCACGCAAGCCTTTGGCGATAATATTTCCCTGTTTATCAACCAAAACCGTGTAAGGGATGCCACTGAAACCGTATGTTTGCACCGCCGAAGTAGACCAATAATTCAATTCGCTGATATGTGTCCACGTCAATCCGTCCGCTTTAATTGCGTTGAGCCAACTTTGTCGGTCTCTGTCTAACGAAACGCCCAGAATATCAAAGCCTTTGGAGTGATATTTTTGGTAAATACGCACCATATTAGGGCTTTCGCGTCTGCACGGTCCGCACCATGATGCCCAAAAATCTATCAAAACAACTTTGCCTTTTAAAGAAGACAATGTAACTATTTTTCCGCTTGTATCCGCCATTGAAATTTCCGGTGCGGGGTATCCGATGGCTAACTTTTTGGATTTTTGCACTTCGCTGTAACGCGACGCAATGTAATTGCCATTGTCATTAGGATATTTTTTGGCTAAACCGGACAAAACAACATCATAAATTTCAAGGTTGGTCTCCATTGGTAAATTTTCTAACAATGCAACAGTAGCATAATTTTGGGAGTTTTTGTTAATTAACTCTTTTAATTTGCTTTCATATTCCTTACTAACCTGTTGATATTCAGCACTATACGCTCCTTTTGTTCTTTGTATTTCGGTCAATTGCCCACTATATTGAGAAGAAATCTCGGTCATATTTTTGAGCAACAAATTTTCTTCCGAATTAGAGACCGATTGGATAGTGCCGGTAACGTAATCAATATCCATTTTTGCCGTTTCTCCGGGTTTAAAAACGCTTAAAACTTTTTTGCCATTGGAGAGAGCGATAAAATAGAATCCGATTTCTTTGGGAGAATAGGTCAATTCAAAGCCTCCTTTTTTATCCAATTTAACGGTCTCCAGAGGAGTTGCCGAATTTAAAAACGGACTGTACAACATCACACTATCTCCTGCCACAAAATTGAGCAGATTTCCTTTTATTCCTGCCTTTACAGGTGCTCCAAAAATTACGAACAATGCTAATATGCTAATACTTAAACTTACTTTTTTCATATATGAAAATATTTTTTAATAAACAAAATGCAAAGATACACAATTTTTTCAATTGAGAGTTGAAAGTTGAGAATGGAGAATTATTTTTTTTATCCAATTTTAGAACAAATTTATCCCAAAATGCAAAAAAAATCTCTTAATCCTCAACTTTTTTAACAAAGGAGAATGAAATTCTCGCAATTTTCATTTTATGTATTTATCCCATTTCATTTTAGAATTTCTTCAATTGTAGCCATCGGAATATCCGTCAAAGCATGAATTTCTTCGATAGATTGTAACTTTTGCCACATTTTTAGGACAATTTCTGCTCTTCCTTCTACAATTCCTTCTACTCTTCCTTCAATTCTTCCTTTTGCTTCACCTTCTACTCTTCCTTCTGCTCTTCCTTCTTCTAAAGCCTCTCTTCGGGTTTCGTTTTGGAGGGTTTTTTCGGTTGAAATAGCGTCAGAATTACGCTCGTATAGAAACAATTCTGCATCCGTGTAACTCCCTACCTCACAGATACTTACCGCTTTTTGAAGTTCTGCATGTTGAGACAATTCTGAAGCCCCTATTGTCCTATCCCCTTTTGTCTCTTTCAAAAAGCGTAACCACAAGACAGCCAACTGTTTATGTTGCAATTTTGTCAAACCTTTCAGTTTAATATCCTTTTCCAATTCCACCAAAATAAACTCCAAATCTTCAATAATATCTTCGCTATCTTCGACGTTAATTACCTTATAATGATGATAAAACTGCTCTTTTTCCGGAAAAATCTTCGCATTGACAATGCCGATACCATACACAGGCTCAAGCATATCGTATGGCTCCCCAACCGTCAACTGTTTCACGTAGGCTTTTGACGAATTAAAAACCATGCGACTACGAAAACTTGAAGTCCACAACATCTGCATTTCCACAATGAATTGACGCCCAAAGTTATCCACACAACGAACATCCACAATTGAATCTTTTCCCAACGGAGTATTAGGCACTAATTCCGCCGGAAAATAGTCAATACGACTGATTTCCTTCCCCTTTGGCAACGGGATCAACGCATTGAGAAAACTGATCAACAAATCAGGATGTTCTCCAAATATCTTCTTAAAAACCAAATCCACACGCGGGTCTAAATATCTCGACATAATGCTATATTATTTTGTTTTTTACTAAATTACAAAAATACACTTTTTTTTGAATGGAGAATTGAAAGTTGAGAAATGTCCATTTTTTTAGAACGTTTTTGTGCAAAAAATGCAAAATTTCTATTCATTTCAAATTTAAACAGCCACACATTTAACAAATTTATGATATTTCCATAAAGTATCACCACCAATACAACATCCCTTTGTTGTCAAATTCTCCTAAACTATTCATTTTTTTAGAAACAGCAAACTGCTTCTTATCTTCTCCAACTATTTCATAAATCGAAAAAATATTTTTTTCTATGTGTTTTTCATAAACAACATAAAATCTTGGTTTGTACTCTGATGAATGTGGATAATATGGAGGAAAAATTTCTTGATAATTTCTTGCAAACTCTTTTATTTCCGTAAAAGGGTTGTCATGATATTGAATATCAGTATCTTGTATAACTAAATAAATACATTCCTGCCTAGTATGTATGCAGATGGCGTCATTAAGCCTTTTGAAGTCAATCCCCAGTAATTCTTTATATTTGATGAGGGAATCAAGATTATTCAAGTCAATTTTCAGTAATTTTTTATATTTAGAAATAGTATCAAAACAACTATTATATATAAATTTTAATAAGTACAGATATTCAATAACCGTATCTTTACAAATAAATTTTTCACAAAATTCATTTAGAGAGTGCAATCCCTCCTTAATTTGTAATTTTGTGTACCAATAATCGCCTTTATTTACATATTTTATTACCTTTCTTTTATCATTCGATTTTTTGACAAATATAGTATCATTCTCTTCTTTTACAAGCACATAAGGGCGTTTTATTTTTTTTGTTTCAATACCTGCCATTTTGTATTCATCGAAAGTCTGATATTTTAAATAATCATTCTGCCCTTTCATTGGAAACGACAAAGCACCTAATATGATAATAAATAAACAAAAAGATTTCATAATTGCGATAATTATATTTACGTCTTTTTATTCTTATTCATACTCTTGATTATTCCATCTAATGCCTTTGTCCTTATCAATTCTCACATTGCGAATTTCGGTTGGCACTGACCCATTTACAGATATGTGGAATCGATTTCCTAACAGATTCAGTCCATAACCTCCTTTATACCAATATCCTGCTTTTATTTTACTATTGGAGCCAATAACAGTAGAATAAGTTTTTTCTGACATGGTTTGAATTAGTCGTTTTCCTGAGTGCCCAGATGTTACTTCGCAAGCACTAATAAATACTGTTTTACCTTCCAAACCAGATCGCAATGCTGTAAAATCAGTCTTTTCTTTAATGACATCTGTTCCTATCTCAAATCTACCATCTGACCCATGACTATTTAAAGTATAGATGTCAGTACTTGAACCAATATCTGATAGACCTTCTTTCATTGCATTTGCAAAATCTTGTACATCATCAACAAACATAATTGGCATGCCAGCACTTCGTGCCGTCTGAACAGCATCGTAATTCGCCTGATATTCATCCGCCTTTTCAGTCCACCCTGATTTTCGGAAATCCATAATCTGGTCAATTAATACTTTTGCATCCTTAAACTCACTTGAAAAAACTGCAATAACCTTATAATTTTTGTCTTTCTCAATATTTTCGGTATCATATAAGCCGTCTGGGTCTATTCTAATTATTGGTGAGTTAGAGCAATAGGCATAAAATGAAATCCAAGGTTTTTTCTCAAACAGCGGGTCTCTTGAAATAAAACTCGGAGGTGCATGGTATCTATGTTCAAAATAATACATCCCATTTTCTTCATCTAATTCTTTTGCATTAAACTTAAAATCAGGCACTTGTCCGCTGCTCCAATCGATGTTATATTCATTCACAACTTCTCCAAAAGGTGCATATTCTACTTGCTGTACAGCCACAGCCGCCCCATCCGTTACTAACTGCGTACTACTCAAGTGATTGCCGGTGTAATAATACACCAAATCTTCTCTACCGCCACCACCATTTAAATGGTCAATTTTATCACCAGAAAAATCAACCTGCAAACTATCCTCCGCAGGAATAGTAACACCCTGCAAAGCCGCGAGCATAGTATGGAATTTAGTATCGTTTCTGTCGTTTGTATCGTTTCTATTGATACTGTCCTTGCTCTCATACCCACTCCCCACACTACTCGCAATCCTCTGATTTTCAGCATAATAATGCTTTCTATTCTCTATCATCATATATTCTTGTTTTTATTTTATTAACGTCAAATCGCCGATATTATTGTAAAAATATTGTAAAAATGGCATCCCTGCCAGTTGGATATATAATATAGTATTTATTGCCCTTATTTATAATATTAGACTTTGGTGTTATTTGTTTCAAAACATCTACATATTGCATTGCTATGCTTAATTCTACCATCATTTTTCGTTCATTTCATTTTACATCCATTAATGGAATAAGCACATCAATAAACTGTATTTTCGTACTATCAATACACATAGTTTCATAAATCCACGAACTTTGGGGAATAATTCCCTTAGTCGCTTCTACATCGGTAATTAGCAAAATACATCAACACTCACAGATTGCAATAAACTTTTGTTGCACAATTCTATCTTCCACATATAATGTAATATTCCCAATTAATAATCCATTCGATAACTTTTTTTTGATTTTTATTGTCATAATCATTTCTTTATGAGCATAAGAAAAAACGTCATTTTGCCCATCATAAGTTTGCAACTCAAACTTCAGCAATTGTTCGTTTATTTTCACGAATGCTAATAACGCAAAGTCACTTACCAAAATGTACATATTCTCTTTTCTGTCATTGTCAGAAGTGTAGAAATAGCATGTACAACCATCAATTTCAACAGGGATTTTTTGAAACAATTCTAATTGTAATATCTTATTGGTGTCTTGATACTGTCTTTTATATTCATATTCTGTCTCCTGATAATTTTGAACAATACAATTTATCCTTACAAAGAACATACCAATTAAAAAAGCTTTTATTATTATAACATTCAACATATTACTTTAGCGAGGAATGGATATATGAATGTGATCATAGTGACCACCTTTTATTTTTCGTGCCCAAGGTGCCTCTATAATTGTTCCGTTGTGAACTTTTTGTATTATAGACGGTCCATAATTTTCTAACCAATTCGCCTCTGATGAAATAGATTTTTGCAAACTATGAGAATATTTATTTGTAGGTGAAACAGAAACGTTGTTGATGCGACTAATATCAATAGCACGCGCACCGTTAGCAGTTGTATGTGCTGATTTTTCAGAATTAGACGGATGATTTGTGGTAGAAGACACTTTGATAGATGTAATATTCTCTTCACTATTATTCACTTTATTTATGCTTTTAATGAGTAAAGATATCGCATCTGGACTGATTGCATTATTCGCTTTGTCTCCAAAATCTATTTTTACTTTTTGCCCATTATCTGTCGTGAACTGTTCAGGAATGTACTGCCCACCCTCTAAATTTAACGAAGGGTCTACTTTTGTAACACTTAGCAAATCATTATATCCATTATTGCCATATTCCCATTTTTCCCCAGCCCTATATTCAGAGTATTTTGTTCCAATATTTCGATATCTTGCACCATCTTTTTCTACAAAAGATGCATCTCCTTTCTTCCACAGAACACTGCCTGTCTCATCATCTCGATACCAATCCCTTCCGTCTGGATCAATAAATATTATCGGATTATTCGCACAATAACTATACGGCGACAAAGTCGGATACTTCTCAAACAGCACATCCCTACTTATAAACACCGGCGGACTCTGATACCTCGCCTCAAAATAATACAGCCCACTTTCTTCATCCAATTCTTTGGCATTAAATCTATACGCCGGCACATTCCCATTATACCAAGCAACATACTCCCCAATTATCTCCCCAAATGGAGCATAAAACACCTGCTCGATAA
>JAISTU010000070.1 GCA_031272415.1 Bacteroidales bacterium
CACTCGAAGGATTTTCTCTATTGTTTTCTTTTTTTAATATTTTTTGTTGTTAATTTTTAATTTTACAAAAATATACTTTTTTATCAATTAAAAAATAAAAGTGAAAAAAATAAAAAAAAAAATTGTCTGATCCACTGATTTTCATAAGATTTATATGATTAGCATGATTATAATAATCATCTAAATCACGCAAATCATTTCAAATCACAGTTCAGACAAGGAGCGAAAATGCAAAAAAAATAATTCTCAATTCTCCATTCTCCATTCTCAATTGAAAAGCGGTTTTTAATTTTTAATTGAAGAAAAGGTGTATTTTTGCAGTGGTTAAAGTTAAAAAAATTGCATAAATGGATTATTTATTTTTAAAAAAAGGTTTTCAAAATTATTTAACAATAGATAAGTCGCTCTTAAAGAACACAATAGATGCGTATTTGTCGGATTTGGAATTGTTGATACAATATTTAAATCAAACATATCTAATGCCACAAGGGAAGTGTTATGATTTGTTAAAAGTTACGACACAAGATATTGAGCAATTCATTGTGTATCTGAATCTTACAAAAAAATATGACCAAAATTCACAAGCAAGAATTTTGTCCGCTTTACGCACTTTTTATAAGTATGCTTTATACAATAACTACTTGGAAGACAATCCATTAGAGTTAATACAATCTACTCGTTTTATTCGCAAAATTCCACAAGTGCTGACCATTGACGAAATAGATAGGATGGAGCAGGCATTGGATTTGAGCAAACCTGACAATTTTCGCAACAAAGCCATTATAGAAACTATGTATTCTTGTGGCTTGCGTGTGTCGGAATTGGTCAATTTGCAACTTTCTAATCTTTTTTTTGATGAGCAATTGTTAATCATAAAAGGCAAAGGCGACAAGCAGCGGTTTGTGCCCATTTCAAAAGATACTATTAACTTGATAAACAGATACATAGAAGACATTAGGGTCCATATTTTGCCTCAACAGGGGCATAAAAATTATGTATTTTTAGGGCAAAAAAGTGGCAAAAAATTGACACGTAGTTTTATTTTTCAACTAATAAAAAAGTTGGCAATTGCGGCAGGAGTTCACAAAGATATTTCACCTCACACTTTGCGGCATAGTTTTGCCACACATCTTTTGGAGGGCGGTGCTGATTTGCGGGCAATTCAATTGATGCTTGGACACGAATCTATCACAACAACAGAGATTTACACGCATATAGACAAAGAATATGTCAAAGATACCATTCTTTCGTTTCATCCAAGACATAAAGTTATAAAAAATAATATAACTAATTGATTATAAATTAGTTATATTTTGAAAATTCTTTTTGTTTTCGTTTTTTTTGCACTAACATTAGTCCTAAAATGATGATAAAAATGCCTGCAATTTTAAGCCATGTCAGCCGTTCGCCCAATAAAATGTAAGATGTAATGGCGGTAAAAACAGGAATAAGATTGGTGAAAACGTTGGAACGTGTAATGCCTATCTGCTTGACACTGAATGAATAAAAAATAAAAGCCAAAGAAGAAGAGAACACAGAAAGTAACAAAATACACAGCCAAAAAGCAAATTCAGGAGGCAAATTGGACAGCAAAGCGATGTCTTCCACTGTCATAATTTCCAATTTTTCACCCCAAAGCAAACAAAGTGGCAAAAAATACAAGGCTCCGATAGTGTTTTGTATGGCAATGAGCAAAACAGGATGAATATTTGCTGCTAACTTATTGAGTACCAAACCATAAGCAACAGCAGAAAAAATAGCAATCAACAAAAACATCAATCCCCAACCGTCCGCATCAAAACGCATATTAGGATTGACCAGCATGGATACCACCCCAATAAAAGAAATGACAATGCCTAATATATTGATTTTCAACAATTTAACATGATAAATTAACCGCATAAACAAAGCCGTAAAAATAGGAATGGTAGAAATAATAAGAGATGTAACAATGGGGCTAACTCTCTGTAAACCATACGTTTCACCTATAAAATAGATAAAAGGCTCAAAAAATGCCAACAAAAGTAGCCATTTGAGGTCTTTGAGTGCAAATTTTTCTTTTCTGTAAAAAATGAGAACAATGAGCCACAACATGACAGCAGAAATAACCAATCGTGTGAGTATCAATAAAATAGGAGTTACAGAACGCAAACAAATAGAACTAAAAACATAAGAAGTCCCCCAAAAAAGCATTGAAAATACGACCAATGCGTAAGTTAGAAATAAAGATTTTTTGTTGTTCATCAAAAAAACAGTTTATCTTTTGAGTTGGAATTTTTCGCCTAAATAAACTTTTCTAACTTTCTCATTTTGAGCCAATTGTTCGGGTGTTCCGGCACAAAAAACAACCCCATTGACCAAAATGTAGGCATAATCCGTAATTGCCAGCGTTTCATCAACATTGTGGTCTGTGATAAGAATGCCGATATTTTTTTCTTTTAATTTTTGGACAATAGATTGAATATCCTCCACTGCGATAGGGTCAACGCCCGCAAAAGGCTCATCAAGGAGAATAAAATTAGGATTTGTTGCCAAACTGCGGGCAATTTCAGTACGTCTTCTTTCGCCTCCTGAAAGTTGATTGCCTTTATTTTTGCGAATTTTTTGCAATCCAAATTCATTGAGCAGATTTTCCAATGTTTGATTTTGCTGTACAGTACTTAACTTTGTGAATTGCAACACACTAAGTATATTATCTTCAACGCTCATATTTCTAAAAACCGATGCTTCTTGCGCCAAATAACCAATTCCTAATCTGGCTCGTTTGTACATCGGCATTTGAGTAATATCCATGTCGTTAAAAAAAATTTTTCCTTGTAAAGGCTTTATTAAACCGACAATTGTGTAGAAAGAAGTGGTTTTTCCGGCACCGTTTGGACCCAGTAAACCAACTATTTTTCCTTGCTCTACCTCTATGCTTACATCATTGACTACCAGTCTATTATGATATTTTTTAGATATATTTTCTGTTCTTAGAATATTCATGCTATTGTTGAAAAAAGATTTACAAAATACAAAAATACATTTTTTTTGAAAAAAAGTGTTTTTCTCAAAAAAAAGTGTATCTTTGTAAAATCCTAAAAAAAACAGTTCTCGTTGAACTTAATTTTTACAGGTCCCTTAGCTCAGTCGGTTAGAGCACCTGACTCATAATCAGGGAGTCCTTGGTTCGAACCCAAGAGGGACCACGAAAATTTGAAAATTTTTTCATCTTTTTCACTTTTACAATTTTTTTTGTTTTTTTTTGATTTATTAAAAAAAGGTACCATGGCCGAGGGGCTAGGCAGAAGTCTGCAAAACTTTCGACGGCGGTTCGAATCCGTCTGGTACCTCATGTTTCATGGTATTAATTATAGCAATGGAGTTCTAATGTTAGAAAGCCATTGCTTTTTTTATCCGAATGTAACAAAAAAAATATGTATTTTTATTCAACAAAGTGATGAAAACAAAAGAAGAAATTGTAAAAAATTGGCTTACAAGATATACAGGATTGCCAATGAGTGAGTTTGGTGAGTACATTTTGCTGACCAATTTTAAAAATTATGTTCATTTATTTGCAACAATGCATCAGGTTGAGGTCGTCGGACAAGACAAAGAAATGATAAATGCAACGGCAAACAATATTACCATTATTGATTTTTCAATGGGCAGTCCTATGGCAGCAACAATTATGGATTTGTTGACCGCCATACAGCCCAAAGCAGTGCTTTTTTTGGGCAAATGCGGAGGCTTAAAACCATACAACAAATTAGGAGACTTTATTTTGCCTATTGCTGCTATTCGTGGCGAGGGAACTTCTAATGACTATTTTCCACCGGAAGTGCCTGCTTTGCCGGCTTTTAGTCTGCAAAAATCAATTTCAACAAGTATCAGAGATATGAAATTTGATTATTGGACAGGGACAGTTTATTCCACCAATCGGCGTGTTTGGGAGCATGATGAGGATTTTAAGGCATATTTGCGTAAAATCAGGGTCATGTGTATAGATATGGAAACGGCAACATTGTTTAGTGTAGGATTTCATAATCATATTCCTACGGGTGCATTATTGCTTGTTTCTGACCGCCCTATGCTTGCCGATGGCATTAAAACAGAAGACTCAGACAATAGGGTTACAAAAGAATTTGTGCGCCTTCATTTAGAAATTGGTATCAGTTCTTTGACAAAATTAATAGAGAATAACCTCACTATCAAGCATTTACGCTTTGAAATATAGGTATAAAAAATCATGAAAAAACGGTCAAAATCAAAAAAAATCAAAAAAAGTACACTTTTTTTTGCAAAATTTTCCAATAATTCAAAAAAAAATATTATCTTTGCATATCCTTTAACATAATAAAAAAAATATTTAGAGAAATGAAGAAATTATTAGCATTAGTAGTAGTATCAGGTATGGTTTTCGTAGCATGCGGACCAAGTGCAGAAGAAAAGGCAGCAGAAGAACAAAGAATTGCAGATTCTTTAGCACAAGTTGAAGCACAAAGAGTTGCAGATTCAACAGCAGCAGCAGAAGCAGCAATCAAGGCTGAAGAAGAAAAATTGGCAGCAGAAGCAGCAGCGGCTGAAGCAGCAGCGGCAGCAAAACCTGCTCACAAAGCAACAACTGTTAAGAAAGCAGAAACCAAACCGGCAGAACCAGCACAAGAAACTCAAACAACTAGACCGAGTCGTTCTGGTGCTACTCGTACCAACTAAAATTTAGTTGATACTCAAAAAAAATAAGGGACTATCTTTCGGTAGCCCCTTTTTTATTTAGATTTTAATTAAAATTTCCTATTTTCGATAACTTTTCAATAATTCTATCTCATCTCTTAATTGGGCGGCTTTGAGAAAATCCATTTCTTTGACCGCCGAAGTGAGTGCATTCTTTTTGGATTGCAATAAATTTTCTATTTCTTTGGCAGATAATTTCCAAAGCATTTCTTTTGAGATTAAAATTTCAGGTTGATTTTTTTTATCTTGCTCATTATTATCTAAATGCAATGATTTTTCCACTAAATGAGACATCTGTTTTTTTTCTATTGATTTTGGTGTTATGTTGTGTTTTTGATTATATGCAATTTGTTTTTGGCGTCTGCGATTGGTTTCATCAATAGTTTGTTGCATAGATTTTGTAATTTTGTCTGCATAAAAGATAACACGTCCGTTGATATTTCGTGCTGCCCGTCCGGCGGTTTGCGTTAAAGACCTTGCAGAGCGTAAAAAACCTTCTTTATCGGCATCTAATATTGCCACCAAAGAAACCTCCGGCAAATCCAAGCCCTCCCGAAGTAAATTTACACCTACCAATACATCCACAACTCCTTCCCTCAAATGTTGCAAAATTTCAATCCTTTCTAATGTCTCTACGTCAGAATGAATATATTGTGTTCGTATATCAATTTTTACCAAATATTTACACAGTTCTTCTGCCATTTTTTTTGTAAGAGTTGTTACCAAAACCCGCTCTTTTTTTTGTACGGTAATTTCAATTTCATTCAATAAATCATCTACTTGTGTAGTGCAAGGGCGAACTTCTATGGGCGGGTCTATCAATCCTGTCGGACGTACAACTTGCTCAATAACAACACCTTGTGACATTTTTATTTCATAATCTGCCGGCGTAGCAGAAATGTAAATAGTTTGATTGATAAGGCTTGTAAATTCATTAAATTTAAGCGGTCGATTATCAAATGCAGCAGGCAAACGAAATCCATATTCTACCAAATTCTTTTTCCTTGCTCTATCACCCTCAAACATAGACCCAATCTGCGGAATGGTTACATGACTCTCATCTACTATCAACAAAAAATCTTTGGGAAAATAATCTATCAAACAAAATGGACGTGAATAAGGCTCTCTGCGGTCAAAATAACGTGAATAATTCTCAATTCCGGAGCAATAACCGATTTCTTTAATCATTTCAACGTCAAATTCTACTCTATCTTTGAGCCGTTTTGCCTCTAAATGTCTGCCTGTTTGTTCCAAATGTTCCACCCGCTCTGCCAAATCAATTTCAATGTCATGCACGGCTAATTGAATGACTTCCTGCGAAGTAACAAAAATATTGGTAGGATAAAAAATCACCGAATCCAACTCTTGCGCCTCTTGATTGTCCAAAGGGTCAAAAGATTCAATACTTTCTATCTCATCACCCCAAAAAATAAGTCTAAATGCGAGGTCGCCGTAAGCAGGGAAAACGTCCAAAGTATCGCCTTTTACCCTGAATTTTCCGCGTGTGAGTTCCATTTCGGTACGAGAATATAAGGCTTCTACCAAGTCCCGCAATAATTTGTTGCGAACAATTTTTTGCCCCTTTGCAATATGTATGGTATTGTTGGCAAATTCATTGGGATTTCCAATTCCGTAAATACATGATACAGAAGCAACTACAATTATATCTTTCCGCCCTGACAACAATGCAGAAGTGGCTCTTAATCGCAATTTATCTATCTCTTCATTGATGGATAAATCTTTCTCAATGTAAATATTTGTAGTCGGTAAATAGGCTTCGGGCTGGTAATAATCATAATAAGAAACAAAATATTCTACTGCATTATTAGGGAAAAATTCCTTAAATTCCGCATACAATTGTGCTGCCAATGTTTTATTATGGCTCAAAACAAGTGCAGGTCTGTTGATTTGATTGAGTACATTGGCAATTGTAAACGTTTTCCCTGACCCTGTAACGCCCAACAAAGTTTGATGTTGAACGCCATCTTGAATGCCTTTTACCAATTCTTTGATGGCTTCCGGCTGGTCGCCCGCCGGCAAAAATGGCGAATGAAGTTCAAAATTCATGATTATATTTAAAACTTATTTCCCGAAAAACGTTTTATTTTTTCCGTTTAACATCAAAAAAATTATAAAAACGGTAGCCGTAATCAAATGCAAGATAGTCTGCAACAGGTGCATGGGCTCGCAATGAAGCCCCTACAAAATGGTTCATTTTTTTGCCTAAATAGACCCTAAAACCTACTTTTTCGTAAATCCATGGATAATGTTTGAGTGTCCCCCCATTGTCCCAATTTTGTGCCAAATCCATGTATTTTGCTTGGTCAGGTCCTTTAAAAATGTATGCACCGACCCCAATATGCAACGCAAAACGGCTAAATGCCAACTCCCCAAAAGCATAAAAAGCACCCGTGTAGATATTTTGAGGCATGTGAATGCGTGTTGTGGGGTTATTGGGGTCAATCCCGGCGGCTTGTGCATCTTTGGTGTTCGTAAAAGCCGTGCTCCACAACGTTGTATTATAATCTTTTGAATGCGATAAATATCTGACATAAAAAGCCTCAAATGATAATCCGACTCTCAAAATAGGCAAAACATCCCGCATATAACCCACGCTTGCACATGTTTTAAAATAGTAATTATCGTCATAACGAGCAATCAGCCAACCGGGGTCTACCGTAAAAAATAAAGAATTAACAGGCTTATGTTTAGGATAAGTATCGCATTTCACAGGGGCAGGAAAAGCGTTGAAATGATACCTTATATTGGCAATCGCCGACACCTCATTGATACCGAAATTGGGCATATTCATACTCGCATTAGAAGCATGTGTAAAATTCGCCTGCAAAGAAAGGTCTAATTGTGGCGTAAGTTGAAAATCCAAACCCGATTGCAAGTTAATATAAGGCGTTACATACAAGGAAATCATGCAATTATCAGGATATGCTTTGCTTTTCCTGTTTCCATTGGCATCCAATTCATCGGAAAGATAATTGTTAGGATTGTTAGGGTCTGGTGTCAAATTGTCAGGTTTATAGACGACATCTTTTTGGTAAATTTTGGTAAAATAAACCGCTCCCATGCCAATTTGGTAATTCCATGAAAACCATTTATATCGGATAATATTTCCTTTAAAATACCCAAAAAGAGCCAAACTTTGTCCCATCAATTTGTTACGTTCTTGCCATTCGGATTTGGTATCCATAAAATCCCAATAACTTGTGTATCTTAATGTTACACCATAAGATGGAAAATATAACATTTGTTCCCACTTATTTTTGCCGGAAGTTTGTTGTCCAAAACGCAATTCAACGCTTGGATAGTAAAAATCTTTTAGGTAAATGGCACTTTGAGGATGATGCAAAGCAGCTCCATACCGCAAGCCTGCCTCAATAAAAAAATCCGAATTTTTGAACTTTTGTGCCAATCCATCGTTTATACAAAGCAAAAATGTCAATCCTATTGCAACTGCAACCCTATAATCTTTCAATAATTTTACCATTTTTATCTATAAAAAGTATCTGATATTACAAAGATACACCTTTTCTTCAATTAAAAATTAAAAACCCTTTTTTCAGAGTGAAGAGTGTAGAGTGTAGA
>JAISTU010000073.1 GCA_031272415.1 Bacteroidales bacterium
CACTCTACACTCTGCACTCTACACTCTGCACTCTACACTCTGCACTCTCAATTAGCACCGCTGTTTGTGCTTCTATTGCTTGGCTGCGACCGACAAAGCCCATATTTTCAGCAGTCTTGGCTTTGATAGAGATAGCAGTGATGGGAATATTTAAAATTTTTGATATAACTTCCTGAATTTGAGGAATATATGGAGATAATTTTGGGGATTGTAATATAACGGTAGCATCTATATTGCCGATAGTAAAGCCCGATTGTGCAATAATTTGAGAGGTTTTTTTGAGCAACTCTTTACTATCAATATTTTTGTATTGATGGTCAGTGTCGGGGAAATGAAACCCTATATCTCTCAAACCGGCAGCGCCAAAAAGGGCGTCGCAAATAGCATGCAACAAAACATCACCATCCGAGTGAGCATCAGCACCAAAAGGAGCATCAATAAACACACCGCCGATATACAGTTTTTTGCCTGCTATCAAGCGGTGTGTATCTATTCCAAAACCTATCCTTATCATTATTTAATTAGCAGACAACTTCTTAGTATTGGCGGCTCCAAAATCAAAGGATACTGTAAATCTGACCGTATTTTCCAAAGGATGATTTCTGCCACTGACAGGCAAAATATAGGCTGCATCTATGGTGAAAATACTGTATTTTATCCCTACTCCAAATGTCATATATTTGCGGTTGCCTTTGGTTTTTGCCTCATTAAAAAAACCTGTCCGTATGAATAACAAATTGTTGTAAGAATATTCTATTCCAAAGTTTTCAATAAATTCTTTCATTTCCTCAACAAAACCACCGGGAGCATCAAACCAAGATACAAACACAGCCCCTGCCGCATTGATTTCATAAGGGTCTTTTCCTTTTTCAATTTCATATTCTCCTGTTTCACCACCTGGTTTTTGTATTAAAGCACCTGTAGAATCTCTTGCATAAGTAGGATTTGTAGGTACTAACAACTTATTGAGGTCAAAGGCGAAAGTCAATTTGTTGTACTCGTCAATTTTCATGGTGTAAGCAATACCTGCTCTGAAATTGGCGGGTAAAAAGTTACGTGTTAAGCGGTCTTCGTTTTTGGTATAAGAAACTTTGTTACCAATATTGGAAATGCTTAATCCAAAGTTCAATCGGCTTTCTTTTAATTTGTGGCTACGAAACTCTTTTGTATAAAACAAAGACACATCTACAGCCCCCGCATAGCCGGGCCGTATGCTGTTATCGCTTGACCAACTGGCTAATTTAGACGCAATAAAGCGACCTGTTACCCCCATCGATAGATTGTCAATCAATCTCAACGTGTAGCCAAAGTCCAATGCCATTTCAAACGGTTTATCGGTTTTAATATTGTTTCCGAAATTATCCGTTAGGGTCATCTCTCCCATAGAAAAGAATCTCAACGAGCCGGAAACAGCATGTCTGTCGCCGATTTTTCCATACGCAGACATGTATGCCAAAGCAATCCCTTTGACATTCAACCCCTGTAGCCATGGACTGTAAGAGGCAGAAAAACCGCCTTTGTTTTCTGAAAAAACATACTTTGATTGGTTCCAATGTTGAGCATTACCGTCATTTAAAACAGCAACACCTGTCTCGCCCATGCCCCCCATGCGGGAGTCGGGACATAACAACAAAAATGGTACTGCCGTTGTAATAGGATTGGATTTTTGGTCCTGACCTGTTGCAGACTGTGCCATGCCTTCAAAACTTAACATCATCGCAAGTACAATTGTTAGTATACTTTTAACTTGCATTCTTCTTCTTTTTGCTTGAATCATTATTATTTTTACTTAATTTTATTTATTAATTATTTTATCTTTTTATTTTATTTATTTATTATTAACGCAAAATTATGATTATTATTTTATAAGATGACAATTTTTTCAATTTTTTCTGCGATAGTATTTTTATCTATCACCACTTTGAGTTTATAAACATAAACACCTCTTGCCAATTTATCGCCAAAATCATCTCTTCCATCCCAAAAAATGGGGTCGCTGCGAAAACCTTCTGTTTGTTGATCTGATATAATGGTTTTTACCAATTTACCGGAAATGGTATAAATTTGTAAAAGTATGTGCATCAATGAATTAGGATGATTGTGTTCAAATGAAAAATAAGTGGAAGTGGTAAATGGATTAGGATAATTTAATACATGTGCCAATTGCAATTCTGTGTTATCAACTACCTCAAAATCAATGGTTTTCTCACTTACATTGTTCACAATATCCCAAGCCCTGAGGGTGAGAGTGTGATGTCCAACGGACAACATAGAAAGGGCATAAGTCAATTTGCCGGAGGTATAAGAATTGGAATCATACTCAAAAAAATCGTTCAAAGTGTAAGGGGTAGCCGTATTATTGTCCAAAATGGCAACAATATCGTGTCCGATGCCTGCACCTGCGGTATTGATACCACTGCTGTCGCTGATGCGAGCAAGCAAAACAGGAGACGCAGTGGTAATACCTCCGCTGACAAACTGCTCATCATTGAGCCACAATTGAATATCAGGTCCAATATCATCGTTGATAATTGTATCATAAATGCCGCCTGTATTGATAAGCGTAAAACCTGTTGCGTCAACGGTTTGCTCATCGGTGGCATAGTAACTGATTTTTCCAATTCCGTAAGTAAAATTCATATCTTTTGGAGTGATAAAAGTAAAATTAAACCTTCCGTTGGTGATTTTTATTTTGCCTCTAAAGAGCAGATTTTTTTGTACGGCAATTGTTCTGGCGTCGCGTCCGGGATTGTTGGGCAAAGTTTGCATACTATCGGGTTTATCATACACAGACGGATATACCCATCCATTTAAGTTGCTCATAATGAGATTGTTATCATCTGCAATATAACCCGAAACGGTAACTTTTTGCAAAGAATTGATAGTGTCTGTATTCAAAGTATAGGGTTTTCCGTTAATGCTGTCGGTAATAACATTGAATTGTGGGTGTGCCAAAGTCGCCGAAGGGTCGCCCATCAAAACATGAGTATTATAATTGTAGTCGCATTGAGCGGCACGGTGCATTTCGCCCAAAGTTAAATATTTTCCGTTTACTTTTTCAAAAGCGTGGTTCATCAATGCGGTACACAAAGCCCTATTGCCGCCTGATGTGGTGTTTCTGGTAGAAGTTACCAAAGCAATAGCACCGCCGTTGCTCTTAAAAAGTGCCTCTTCTGCGGGAGAAACGCCGTCTAATCTGTCATAATAATTAAACGTACAACAGCCTGTAAATAAGAACGGTAGGCAATATTTATTTGTCCATGAATTGATGTCTGACCTTTGCAAAATTCGCTCATGTGCCCAGCCATTGTCGCCTCCATGTCCAAAGTAAGAAAACATAAGACAGCCGTTGTTAATTCGCCTGTTAATGGCAGCATTTACCTCCGGATATCGCGTGCCATTAGAGGCAAATTCCTTTTTAAATATATCGCAATACATTTTATCAATATTGATATAATTATTTGTGGCGAGTGCTGAATTTTTGATAACGCTTTCGGGGTCATCAATGTGGTATCCGTCATCGTTGTCATCTGCTGTAAAGGCAACAATATTTCGCCAACTGCCCAAATTAGAGACCGAACTTTCGGATGCAGGCACTAAATTGTTTTTAGCCGCATAATTGATAGATTTTTGTACTAAAATGTCGGCAATGTAGGTATTAGAGGCAGATAAGCGTCCAATACCCATATCCATGCTGCCGTTTGCATTGTTTCCTTTTCCGGCGGCTAATTTACCAAAAAAATTATCTGTTGCCAAGTCATTATCCATATCTAAAGCCGCCGTGCCTTGATAAAATGGAATAATGCAGGTGTCTTTGCCGTAAATATTGCGAAAATCAAACGATGCTTTGCCAAAAAGGAGTGCATTTTGGGGTATTTCGCTTGCATTTGAGGCTCTATCATAAAACATTTTCAAAAAATTGCGAATAGCCCCAATGTCCATTGCCCCGCTGCCAAATTCGTTATAAACCTGCGAAGTCGTAACAACATGAACGCTCATATTGTCATTAGTGCGTCTAAAATTGGCTAATTTTTCAGCATATCCCAACAAAGACGGATGCGTAATTATCACTAAATCAGCATATTGTAAGCCATGTAAATTTTGATTGGCAATTTTGCCGACAGGAGTTGTTTTCAAAAAAGATGTTCCGTCAAAGGCAATAAATTCTCTCAAACTATCTGCCGAAAGACGAAATGAGAGTGTATTTGCGCTTGTATTTCCATTGATTTTTAAGCAATTATGCCTATCAGTAACGTCCCAAATTTGGGTGTTTTTTCCTTTTGTATCAAATTGATATTGAGCGACATTTCCTGTGCCGACAATTTCAGGGTTTCTAAACCCGATTTGCCCTGCATATTGCCCCAAAGCCGCCTTACCATGCACTTCCAAAAAATCTATCCAACCGATTGCGCCGCCTTGTCTGGCAGTGTAATCAACGGTAAAAGTTAACTCATCACTTTTGGGATAAAATTGTGTATAAGTGGCTGAAATTAAGCCCTGTCCTGTGTTGAGCGTATAAACATTACTATTGCCGTTCAAACTGACCGAAAAAGTGGAACTGTACAACGAAAGTACCTGCATTTTAAGGTACAAATTAGCAGACTGCAAAATGCCTGCCGCACTCATTTTATACTCCACACGTGGCACATTTGCCATATTATCGCCCACCCAAATGCGACTTGTAAGGTGTGTGTTATTGATTTCTTTTTCAATCACATTGCGATAGTAATATGTTGTAACTGTGTGAGTTGCAGATTGAGTAAGAGAAGAAATTTGACTTATTCGCTTTTTTAATCCCACACCTGGAGTGGTTGTCAAAAAATAGTAAGTTTCTTTGGTGTAAAAGTTCATATCATGCTCAAATTGGCAGTCTGCGGTGTAATATTTTTCATTCCATGCAATAATTCCCATTCCATAAAACAAAAAATAATCCTCCGCATCAAATTGTCCGTTTCCGTTTTTATCAACAACATCAATAGCCACTTCTTGCAGGTCATCAAAGACAGGAGTAGAAGTGGATTCCGGCAGGCGGTCGCCTCCATTGCCAAAAAGTGCTATATTATTGAAACTCAAATTGTTCATATTTATCCCCAAGGACTGCATATCCGAATAAGTAATTTGATAAATGCCTGTCTGTGAGAGTGCTACCTTGTAAAAATCGCCACTGCTGAGGATGGATGTAGTTGTGGTGCCTTTTCTGTATGGTTTTTTGCCAGTTCCCAATGGAGATGGTGTTATAATTCCTTGTAAATCAAACGAAAGCAATTTTTGATATTGAGTGCCGATTTTGCGAAAAGGGAAAAAATAAACTTGCAGTTCGGCTTGTTTTCTGTTCTCGATCAATGTAAATTGAGGTTGCAAAGTATCTGCTGTAATCAATTCTTTATCAATATATTGCAGTTCATTGGCGGTTAAAGTTTGCCATTTTTGATTGCTAACTTGCAGATTAACAGTAGATTGCATACTTTCCACCGGAATATATTTGCAAAAATAAGGAGCAGGATTGTTTGTGCCTGTACTTAGTTGTGCATTTTCAAAATAAAGATACACAATCGCATAATCTTCACTAATTTGCTCTCTGTAAGGCTCGTGCCAATCCAAATGGTAGGCTACATCAATGGACTGCGCCCTTGCTCCCAAAGCCACCAAAAATCCAACAATTCCTACTATATATCGTTTTAAAATCACCATATTGCAATGCTTTTTTTAATTATTTTTGTTTATAACGTGAAAACATTGAAAATATTGTGTAATTGAAGAGTGATGTTTTTTTTGCATTTTTGAATAAAAACGTTCTGGCTTTATATTGGCTTTATATTTTTTTGCAGCGATAAATGGAAAAAAAGTGTATCTTTGTAAGAGTGTTAATTTAAATAAGATTAAATAAATAATAAAAAATATAAAGTAAATATAAAAAAAAATGTATAACAATCAAGACAAAATGTTATGAAGAATATAGGTAGAATTGTCCAAGAGACACGGAATAAATTAACAATTATGGCAGGTTTGGCATTCGCATTCTTTTTTGCAC
>JAISTU010000077.1 GCA_031272415.1 Bacteroidales bacterium
AACAAAGAGCGGCATATAGATCCATTGCTATCACTTGGCTGGATTGCTTATACAATTCCGGACAACCCTAAAAATATGCACCAGAAATATAAATTAACGGATGCGGGGAAAAAAGTGTGCGAATTAATTAAACTCGAAAATAAATATAAAAAATACATATAAAATGAATAATAAATTATCTGCATCAACCATAATCATTTGCGGCATAGTCCGCGACTGCGGAAAAAATCTCGAAAAAAATATCCGCACTGTTGCGTCGCTTTGCGCTATGGCAAAGGATTACCGCGTCGTGATTTTTGAAAACGACAGTAAGGATAATTCCAAACAGATTCTGCAGCGGTGGGCTGACAGCGACAGCAAAGTTTTTGTGTCGCTCAACGATTTCGGGACAATTACAATTCCGCCAAAAACTGATGAGGTAATTCCCGCTTTTTCGACGGCAAGAATTGGCAAGATGGCGAATTACAGAAATTTTTATTTAGATTATATCGAACAAAATAATCTTGAAGGCGATTATGTGGTAATTGTAGATTTCGACATAAGAAAAATAGATATAAAAGGGATAATCAACTCTTTTTCATTAAATTACGAATGGGATGCAATTACGGCAAACGGAATTTCTTATGCCCCGTCAGCCTTTTTCCGCAGACGGTTTTACGATACATACGCCTTTGTAGAATGTGGTCGGGAAAATATTCCGCAAACCGAAGAAAACATCAAAGCGGCGCAATACCGCTGGGCTTTTTTGAAAGCGGGAATGCCGCCAATCCGCGTGGCATCGGCTTTCGGCGGTTTGGCTATTTATCGGCGTGAGGCAATAGAGGAGTGTCGTTACAAAGTTTTATTGAATAATGATGAGAAAGTCGAAAGCCGCGCCGAACACTACTTTTTCCATCGACAAATGGCAGAGCGAGGATATGATAAAATATTTGTAAATCCCTCAATGACCGTCTATTATCAGACACAGGTGTGGAATACAATTAAGAAATATCATAACTCCTTGATTATCAATAAGTTAGTGTGGGGGGGGGTAATCCACATTCTCCTTAATAATCAAGGATTTACGCTTGTATTATTAACTCTAAACATTCGTGATGACGTAAGTAGCACGAATGTTTTTTTATGTCATAATATTGTCAATTCTCAAATTAAATTTGAAAGAGTTGATAGCACCTATAATCAATTTTTAGCCGCATAGACCTATATGAATATTCTTAAATTGTTGATTTTAAATATTTTAATTGTCGTACATCGATTTCCGTTGTTGTGTTTATTGCGTAAAAAACCGCTCTCGGACAGTATTTTAATTTTGAAAATTGACGCCATTGGCGATAGTATAATATGGTTAGATAGTGCGAAAATTTACAAGGAAAAATTCCCCAATCACCACTTGATTTTGCTGCACAATAAGGCATGGACAGATATTGCAGAAAAATTGCCTTATTTTGACAAATGTATTCCTTTTGATAGCAATTTGTATTTTAAAAGCATTTTTTATCGATTAAAATTGCTGAAAAATATCAATCAAATTTATTATCAAAAAGTTATAAATCCAACTTTTTCCCGTAATTTTTTTATTCAAGACTATCTTGTACGCAATATACATGCACAAGAAAAAATTGGTTCATCCGGCGATTATAGCAATACCAACAGCACGCTTCGCAAATTAACTACTAATTTCGACAAATACAATCCTAAATTGAAAAAAATTGCCGATAAATGGTATACTCAACTCATTGAAAAAGAAGGCGATACAAAAATGGAACTGTTGCAGAATGCAGAATTTGTTCAAAATTATTTTCAAACAACATTTGAAGCACATTTGCCTTCTTTTCCATTTGAAATAACTCATTATCAAGGTGTTTCATTTAAAAAATATGCTGTTTTCATACCGGGCAGCAGTACTTTAAGAAGAAGTTGGGACATTCAAAAAATGGCAACAGTTGCACGCTATGTGATTGAAAATGAACAATTAAACATAGTCGTTTGCGGTAGTCAAAGTGAAAGTATTTTGTTTGATAAATTATTAGATTATTTGCCTCAAAAAGAGAGTTTTATGCTCAATTTATGTGGCAAAACGACTCTTTTAGAAATGATAAGTGTTCTCAAAGAGGCTCGTTTGATAATTGGCAACGAAACTGCGGCATCTCACATTGCGGTAGCGGTTCGCACGCCTTCGATTTGTTTGCTCGGGGGCGGTCATTTTGGGCGATTTCAACCCTATCCGCCACAGATAGCCTCACCGGAAGAGCAATCTATTTTGCCCAAAATTGTCTTCAAAAAAATGGATTGTTTTGGCTGTGGATGGATTTGTCCTTTTCCATTAGAAAATGGCAAATGGAAATGTATACATTTAATTGAAACAGAAGATGTTATAAAACAAATTGAGCATCTTAATAAATAAATGGTATTATTCTTTTAGGTTTAATTTTTTGGTATTCTTCGGGGAAAGTTTGGGCATATTTTTTATTGATTTTGGCGGCTCTGGGGGCTAAATTAGCAAATGTCCAAACGGCAAATAAAGCACCTGATACTGACCACGTTAACACCGCAAAGCCTATCCATTCTACCAATTCTCCAAAATAATTGGCAGAAGAAACATATTTAAACAGCCCTTTTTGCGGAAAATAATGCCTCGTATCGCCTTTTGGACGCAAATGACGTATCACCGCATCAGAGTGCATATTGACAAAAAAACCGGTCAAAAACAAAACCACTCCCACTATAAACTGCGGACTATATAACCACGACAATGAATATCTGCTTTGGGGCGACACATAAAAAAGCCAACCTCCCTGCATAAAAGCGTTTAAAATATTGAAAAATATCCCCATCGCAATAATCCCAATCGGCATTGTTGAATTGCCCTTGATAAGAAACGGAAATATAAACGCCCTTTGAAAATAATGCAACTCAAAAATGAGCAGAAAAATCAATGTTACTAAATTGCTTCTTCTGTCTGAAAACCACCACAATGCCAACATCAAAGCGAAAATAGAAAATTCCATTACAAACCAACCCCACCGATTGGAAATCGCAAATCCCCATTTTTTATCGGCAAAAATCCCATAACCTGCATTTACATAATGCAGTGATACATAAACAATTAGCGAAAAAACCGCCATCCCTATCAAAAAATAATTGTAATAAATTATCATCTATATCTAAACTTTTTTTAAGTGAAATGCAAAGATACAACTTTTTTGACAAATAAAAATAAAAAAACTTTTTTTTAGAGTGTAGAGTGTAGAGACGATGCATGCACCTTCTTTTCAAAGTGTAGAATGTAGGTATTTGATTATCAATATTTTGACATGTAGGGGTAAGGCATGCCTTACCCAAATTTTTCTCCGATTTTAGAATGTTTTGGTGCGAAAATGCAAAAAAATAGAAAAATCTAAAATCGTAAATCTACACTCTAAATTCTAAATTTAATTGAGAAAAAACTCCCACTTATCCAAATCTATTGTATTTTCTATTGCATTTTCTATGCTGTCGGGTAGGGTGGGAAAAAAATCAATGTGAGTTATTTTTTGTAATTCATTGACTGTCAATGTATAAGAAGAAAGTGGTTTTCTGCCGCTTTGATTTGGAAACACAAAAGCGATGGCTGACCATTGATTTTGAGTATTTTGCAACAAAACCTTAAAAAATGCACTCGGAACAGCCACTTTATTCTCCCCAATAGTCGAGTAAGAAGTATCTACAATGGGACCACAAACCACGTACAGTCGCCCATGTTGCAGTGCATACGACCGCACTCGCTCCTCCAAATCTTTCCAAACTCCCCCGTTAAGATTGTGATTTTGAGGACAAATGTTAGAGAGATAAAAACTTTCTGTCATGGCTTGTTTACTCCATTTCATATCTGCGGCGGGTGCCAAATGCCCTCTATCCCAGCCCGAATTTTTATAATCTTCTGTGGTCGCCGTTGCCCCTTTGACTTCGGGGTCAGGTACAAAATCTTTTCCGCGGGGCGTAACACCTTCGACCTCTTCTTTTGTGAGTTCGTAGGCAACCCAGTTCGGAATTTTCCACTCCGAATTGTAACTCACCATATATCCACAATGCTCAATAATTTGCTCTTTCCTGTCTGTTAATTTGGCAGGAATTTCAACTCTATCGTACTGAACAACAGTGTTTTGTGCCGTTAAAACAGGCTTTTCATCTTGTTGAATTACTTTGGATATCAGCAAAGGGAATGCCATAATAGAGCCGACCAAAACAGCACATAAAAAGGAAAGTATAATTTTCTGTTTTTTCATAAAGCACTAAAAAAAAGGGGGAACGAAAATAAAAATTGCATTTCCGCTCCCCAGATATATTACTTTAATAATTAAAAATTTGGTTACTTAATATTCTTCTTAAATTCAATAATATCTTTCAGATTTTCAATTTGTTGCTCATTCTCAATAGTAATCACCAATGGAATTAGTTTTCCTACCGGAGCAGTAGCGGCGAGCAAATCTTTATACTCTTGACAAATGCCTTCTGTTTCTAAAAATTCCTTCGCATATCTATCGGTAAAATAGAAAGTAATTTTAAAATATTTATCCCAAACCGAAATCCAATATATATTCTTTTTCTTAAACAAAACTTTGCACAGCCATGTTTTCTGGTCTCTGTAGTAGTACCAATTTTGAGTCAATCCATATTCATTGCTCGACATTTTTACCATTTGGTCATATAGGGCATAACTTTTTTCTCCCAAAACGCGCTCTAATACAGTGTCTTTGGGGTAAATCTCTTTTGCTCTCAAAAGTGGAGTTTCTATTACTGTTGCTGTCGTTATCATCTACTTTAATTCTTTTAATTTATTATCTATTTCTGTATATTTTTCTGTTTCGTTCAATCTACCGTAAATATTTTTAAGCATTATAAGTGTATTTTTATCGGTAGGGTTCAATTCATAAGCCTTTTCCAAATAAGGACGTGCCTTTTGCAAATATGCATTCGCCTCTTCTTTTGCTTTTTGATAATCATCATCATTGGCAATAGAGCCTAAAGACTTTGTTATATCTGCCGAATGATTGTAATGACAATTGCCCAAATTGTATAATGCCAATTCATCATTTGGCTTAACCTCCAATGCTTTCAATAAATATTTTTCGGCATCATCATATTTTTTCTGTTCGGACAATCCGGTGCCATAAGTAATTAAGGCTGCGTAATTTGTGGGAAATTTTTCCATTACTTTTTGAATTATTTCGGTTGCTTGTTCGGGCAGATTTGCCCAATCCAATAGAACCGAATATGCCACTGCAAAATTAGTGTAATTGCTTGTGTCTATGGCTTTTTTCAAAGTATCTTTTAAGAAAACCGATGCACCTGTTTTCATGGTTTGTAGGGCTTTTGCGGTGTCATTTTCCTCTTTATAATAGGCAGCCATTCGGGTATAAGGTTGTGTATTGATATTCGTTTTTGCCTTTACCAATTCGGCATATCGTTTTTTGGCAGTTTCCACATCGCCTACGGTTTCTGCTGTAAAACCTTGTATATATTGCGAAGTTTGATTTTTATTGGCATCAAATGCTAATGTGGCTAAACGATAGGCTTCTTTGTAATCTTTTGCATCATATTTGTCAATCGCCTCATTAACAAGGAGTTGAGAACAATAATCAATGCCTTGTTTAGGGGAAGTAATTCCCATATTGACAGTAATTTCTCTATCCAATTCCAATGCTTTCTTATAGGCTTCCAATGCTACTTCTGCACAATTGTTGCATAATTTAGCATATTCTTTATCTTTTGTGCCCGCGATAGATAGGTAAATATTGCCCCTGTACATCCATGTTTTGGCGTCATTTTTGGTGTCATCATAATTGATACACTTATCAATAGCAACTTTGGCTTTGTCTAAATAACCATTGGATAAGGCACTGAATGCGGTGCCTAAATCTTTCCTTCCACTCTGTGCAAAAGCGGATAAACTGATAGCAACTGCGGTTGCTGTTAGAACTATTTTATTCATTTTTATATCTTTTAATTACGTTAAACTTCAAATATTCTTTTTATTTATCTTACTTAATTATACAAAACTTATGCCATATAAACATAAAACGGATATTTTTTTTATTTATTGTTTTTTTTTCAAAGTTTTTTTTTTATTTTTTTTCCCAACACAGGAAGATATGGGCTTTTTTCAAAGTTTTTTTTTGCATTTTTGCACCACCTTGTCTGAACTTTGATTTTGAATGATTTTAATGATTTGTGTGATTATCTAAAATCAGAATAATCACATCAATCATACGAAAATCAGTGGTTCAGACAATTTTTTAATCCTGTTAATCTTTTAAATCTTATGAAAATCGTGGTTCAGACAATTTTATAATCATAATAATCTCTACACTCTACACTCTACACTCTACACTCTACACTCTACACTCTACACTCTACACTCTACACTCTACACTCTACACTCTGCACTCTACACTCTACACTCTACACTCTACACTCTACACTCTGCACTCTACACTCTGGAATAAAATCAAAGTTCAGACAAAAAAACTCAAAAATTTTTTCTCTTTGATTATCAACATATTATAAAATAATTGCAACTTTT
>JAISTU010000081.1 GCA_031272415.1 Bacteroidales bacterium
CACTCTACACTCTAATAATCATATTTTCAGTTCACCGCTCACTTCTGTTCCTTCACCGTGTTTGGAGTCGAAATCAATGTTTCCGTTGTAGGCGGCAATACGCTCTTTTATGTTGAGCAAGCCCATACCGTGAGCAACTTTTTGTATGTCAAAGCCATCGCCGTCATCTTGTACTGTGAAGGCAATACGGTCAGGCTCTTGCATCAATTGAACAATAATGTGTGCGGCATGTGCATGTTTTAAAGCATTGTTAACCAATTCATAAATAACACGATATACTGTAACTTCTACTTTTTGTTCCAACCGTTTTTCATTACCGTAATAATGAAATTCGGCAATAGGTATGGCTGCGCAAAAGTCTGATAATGCGGTTTTTAAGCCATAACGAGACAAAGAATCCGGCATTAGGTGATGTGCTACACGTCTGAGTTCCGAAATAGAATTGTCCAACATTTTGAGAGCCTTGTCAAATGCTTGCACATCTGCCTGCTCTATATATGCTCCGCCTTTCATATTGCTCAAATTGAGTTTTACGACCGATAACATACCTCCCAAACCGTCGTGCAGGTCGCGGGCAAGTCGTGTCCGCTCTGCTGTTTCGCCGTCCAAAACCGCCTGTGTAGCCACTAATTGTTTTTCTTGCTCCAATTGTTTTACTTTTTGTTCGGCTAATTTTTTTCTTTGATTGATAATTCTATGTCTCAATGCCAAAACGACTACCGACAGCAACAAAGTCAATCCGATAGCGAGCGTTAATCCGATAATAAATTTACGCTCTTTTTGCATACTTGCAATTTGAGCCTCTTTTTTCTCTGTTTCATATTTGATGGACAACTCTTCCGATGCCTTTAAAAGTTTATCATTATTGACAATATTTCTGATAGAATCGGCATCATTTCGCCATTTTTCCGCACTTTCAAAATCATTTTTTATCAATGCCAAATCTGCCAATATTTCCATTGCCGCAGACATGTCGGTATGGATGGTGTCGCGTTGGGCAATTTGTAGCGATTGACGAGCATATTTTTCACTTTTATCAAATTGTTTTTGTTTAAATGCCAACATTGACAAATTGCGTGTTGCCGACGCAATGCCAAATGAAAATTCCATATCCGAATACATAGAAAGTGCGGTTTGCAAACACTCTTCCGCCTTTTGATACTCTTTTTTCTCCGTATAAATCATACCCAAGCCATCGTAAGACATGGAAGATAAAAATGCGTCTCCGCTTTGGATGGCTATTTGGAACAGTTGTTCGGCTCTATCATATTGCGGAGGCTGAACGGAGAGACAAACGGTCGCCATATCAACCAAAATAGACAGATATTTATATGATTGAGTATCAACATATTGCAATGCTAATTCGCCATTTTCAAGGGCTTTATCCCAGCGTTCTAAGTGCGAATAAACCAATTGCAGCATATAATAGTTTTGAGCATAATACCTTTTGGGTGCATTTTTTTCTTTGTCAAGCAGAGAAAAAACGTTATAGAATTGTTGCAAAGCCAACTCAAAATAGCCTTTATTATCATAACTGATGCCCAGATTTCCATAGCAGAGCCATCGACAGTAGAAGTCGCCCTTTTGTTCTGCAATGGGGATATAATTTTGCCACATTTTGAATATAGAGTCGTACATGCCTTGATAATTCAGGATGTCAGCAATGCCCACCGAAGCTATCAATTCGCCTTTGAGCCATTTCAAATTTTGGCTTAATTGTTTAGCCTTTTCATAATTAGCCATTGCCGATTCAATATTACCTTCGGAAAAACAGGCTTCGCCAATGGCAATGTACAACTCGACCGCATTAGTATCTTTTGCAGCCGTTTTGAGTACTTTTTGTAAACTATCCAATTCCGATGATTGAGCCTGCAAAAAACAGACACTCAACATCCCCACAAAAAGTGTTATTATTTTCATAATCAATATATTAGCATTTTTTAAAACTTTCATATTTATTATATTTGTTTATTGTTCATAATCGTCAGCGGGGTCATCAATAGTTCTGATTTTGCGTTTGGTTTTATAATTAACCAATTGATAGGAAACCGTTATCCAAAATTGACGGGAGTCTCTGTAGCGGTACATTTTGCTGTAAAAACTTGAATTTGAGGTAGTTCCAAAAGATTCAACAGAAACTTGATTGGTGCCAAAAATATCTGAAACTCGCAAAGAAATGGACAATGCTTTTTTGAAAAAACTCTTTTTAAATCCAAAATCCATTCCCCATGTTGCCGCCATTGTACCTTGTCCTGCACCGCCACTTTCAAAGCCCATACTGTTCAAAGTGAGGGTCGGCGAACGGTAATAAGCACTCAATTGAATTTGAATATCATATTTGAGTTCAAAATTGTTATTTAATCGCAATTGAGCCGTTACATTATTGGCTAATGTATTGTCATAAAGGCTGTCTGCATTGACAAACATTTGATACAAACTGCCGGTAAGACTTAATTTCCAAAATTTAAATATATCTTGTTGATACGACAATTCCAAACCGTAAGAATGGCTGTTATTAAGGTTTTGATAAGTGGTCAGCGTTGTAGAATCGTTAATAAGAATAGTGTATCGCGAAATAATGTCATATCTGTAACGGTAAAAAATGCTTGCCGAAAGCGAAGTTTTATTTTTCATAAACAAATACCCCAAATCAAAAGATTGCGTAAATTCAGGCTTTAATTTGCGGTTACCCTGACTTAAATTCAGTTTATCGGCATCATTTAAATAGGGATTTAACTGCGGACCACGCGGACGTCCGACTCGCATACTGTACCCAAATTGTATGGAGTGAATATCATTGAAATCGTACCTCAAATGCACTGTCGGGAAAACATTAAAATAAGGTTTTGGAATGTAATCTTCTGATTCTGTGGCTAATTGAGATTGAATATTTGCCAATTCAGCCCGCAAACCAACCTGATATTTGAATTTGGTACGAATGGAATTGGAATAAATCAAATAAACGGCATTGATATATTGTATATATTTAGATGAATTGTCGCGGGTGCTGTCGGAAACCAATTGGGTAAGGTCTTCGCCGACAAAGTAACGATAATCGTCTTTATCCATTTGATAATTAAACTTATAGCCTGTTTCCAATCTGCCTCCGTTGCCTATCGGTGTAACAAAATCCAATTGCGCCGTCCCCCTGTAATTAGCCGCATCGGTGATAGATTTTTGGACAAAATGCCGATTGGTGGGATAATAAAAAATCTGCTCCATATTGTTTTGATTGTTCCTATCGGACTGCGAAAATGACAAATCTATACTCAACGTTTGACCCTTAACCTTTTGAGAAGTATAACTGTAATTAAAGCCTCCACTCCAACTATTGCTGCCGATAACAGGCACTTCCGAAATTTGGTCATAGTAAGAAACGGTATCATATAATTGCTTGGTAGTCAAGTAGTTAATTTCACTTTTATTTCCAAAACCTCTTCTGCGAAAACTAAAATCAAACGAAATAGTATTGGCATCATTGATAAAATAATCCAATCCTGCACGCACATTTTGTGGCATTCCGCTGCTGTTGCCTGTACCTGTTTGTGTCAAAAATGTGGTGTCGTTATTGAAAACATTATCTCTCTCTAAATCAGAGAAATGATGCATCGAAAAACGTCTAAAATTATAACTGACATAAAAATTAACCTTATTATACATAAAATTGAGGCTTGCACTTGCACTGTAATTGCCAAAGTAGAAGTTTTTTTTGTAATTTGTAATCCCTGTTCCTAAGGAGACGCTGGCATTGAGCCCTAATTTTTTCTCTTTTTTGAGTACCACATTGATAATACCTGACACGCCATCGGGGTCATACTTTGCCGAAGGATTGGTAACGACTTCAATTTTTTCAATGCTTTCGGCAGGTATTTCACTCATTGTCAAATTAGTAGGACGCCCATTAACCAAAATGGTAACACTTTCAGAGCCACGCAAACTTACATTGCCGTCCAAATCCACACTCACAGACGGAATATTGCTCAAAACATCTTCCCCTGTCGCCCCGGTGGTAACAATATCTTTATCTACATTGAAAACACGTTTATCAAGGTTGTTTTGAATCATTTCTTTTTCTGCTGCAATGGTAACCCCTTCCAATTTGGTAGCAGTTGTCTTAAATTGCTGTTTTCCAAATGAATACGTTGGTTTTTCGGCAGTTAGAACTATATTGGAGAGAAAAATAGGTTTATAGCCTATGTAAGTGATTCTCAACAAATAAGTACCCAACGGCAATTTGTCAATTTTAATTTTTCCTTTTTCGTCAGAAATAGAGCCTGCCACCAGCGAACTATCAGACGGTTTTAATGCCGCAACTGTAACATAATCAAGCGGTTTATCATCCTCATCCGTAATAGTGCCGGATATAACTCCAATCGGATTTTCTGTTGCTTTTGTCTGTGCTTGTGCCTGTTTGCTCAATAAAAACAAACTACAAATCATTAAAATATAATAAGAACTTTTTTTATTCATTTTTACAAAATTATTTTTAACAATAATATATTTAAGCAATTTTCATGCCAAGAAAAGAAATAAGAATGGAGAATTATTTTTTTTTTGCATTTTTACCCCCCTCGTCTGAAGCACGATTTTCAAAAGATTTATATGATTACCAAGAGTTTACGAATGTAACAAATTACCCCCCCCTTATTTATTAAAGCACCCTTAGTAGCCCCAAAATAGCCCCCCCCCATTACCCTTATTTTTTTGTTAATAAGGGAATAAGGGTAATTAACAGAAAAATCCTTGCTACTAAGGGAGCCTCGATAAATAAGTTTTTTTTTATTGCTGTAAAATCTTTTTTCAACTTTCAACTTTTTTTTTTGCATTTTGGAATAAAAATATTATATCAAAATGTAATAAAAAAAAGTCCATGGAATGAATAGTATTTGGTATTACGCTCGCTACTAAACCCTAAAAAACAAAAAATAAAGAAAAAGGCTGCCACCGAAATAACAGCCTTGAATTTGTTACATTTTAACTTTGTTTTGCAATTTGACAATATAAAAATGCGGTTGTATGCATAAAATTTACAAATTTAATAGGTTAACTTTTACTTTGTAATTTCTACTTTTTTTGTCAAAACGGCATTGTTTTTCAGCATTTTGAGAACATAAATCCCTGACGGCAAATACGATACATCTAAGACTGCTTTATCCAAATCACTGTGTTGTTGCAAAACCTGCTGACCTATAATGTTAAACAACTGTAAATCAGCATTTTGAGCATCCATTACAATCATCTGATTTTGCGCAGGAATGGGAAAAACAGAAATATTTTGCTCAATTTTCCTTATTTCAATGCCTGTTGCTGTTCTTACCATTCTAAAAGTGGCTGTATCCGCACCCGCATAGAAAATACTATCCGAATACTCGCCCTCTTCACTTGTAGCACTAATGCCGGATATGGTTTGCCAATAAACAATATCTTCTAATTCAACACCTTGTGCATGACAATAGTCAATAATCGATTGTATTGGGAAAATCATGAATAAATAGAAAGGAGACAATGTATCATTAGGTAAAATAGCGTCAATCATACCGGGGTATCTTCCTGACGGATTACGGTCTATGTCAACTAACCCCGTGTCTGCGTACAATAAAAATTCCACTGTAACTTCATACCATGCAGTAGCGGGAAAAGTATCATTACTTATATTTACCACATGTAATAGGGGAATTAGATTAGTTTGCGAATCAACATTTATTACCGCACCATCCAAATTCTCAATTGTCTGCTGCATATTGTCATCTCCTATAGTAGTATTTATTGTTTTCAATTTGACTGAATTCTGTGCAGTTGTGCTAAAAATCATGCCAATAATGGCGACAACTAATGTTATATATTTCATCTTATTTTATTTTAGAAATTATTAATTACAACAATTAAAGGAGTTATCCGATTTTTGGATAACTCCTTCTGGCATCCACTAAAGATACCACTTCCAATTATCATCACCATAATGATAATTCCTGTTATGCATTTTGTTAAAATATTATTGCACATAACTGTAAAAAAATCGGTCGCCGCTCC
>JAISTU010000088.1 GCA_031272415.1 Bacteroidales bacterium
ATTTGGTGGCTCGTGGATATTTTTACCGCCAAAGACAGAGCAAAGAAGTACAACTTTAAAAAGTTTACGCAAGTAACGATGCTGGCGTAACGCTATTTTGAAAACGAGACGGTAAAAAAATGGCAACAAAAAAAGAATATTTTCAATATGCTTTGAAAATCTGCAAGTTATGCGGACTGATTTTGTTGCCATTTTTGCTTTCTTTGGTTTCGTTAGACAAATTAGACGGGAAACACAGCATTTGTCTAATCAAAAATCTCTTTGGCGTGGAATGTTGGGGTTGCGGCATCACCAAAGCCGTAATTGCTGCCGTTCAGTTGGATTTTGTCCGTGCATTTCAGTACAACAAATTGATAATCATTGTGATGCCGTTGCTGGTTTATTTGTGGATAAAACAGTTTATAAAACTCAAACTCTAAATCTTCACCCTCACCCCTGCCAAAAAATTGAATTTTGGCTGCGCAAGTCCGCCATAATCAACATATTGCGTGTCGGTCAGGTTTTTCAAATCTACATAAATGCTGTACTTGGGCTTTTGCCAGAGCAGGCGCACATCGAGCGTGGCAAAGGGCGCGTATTGTTGTGTGGCGTTGTTTTCGGTGTAAGTGCCGGTGCGGTCGTAAAAAGCGGCTTGCCATTGCGCCGAAACTAAACCTTTCAGGTTAAATTCTCTACATTCATCTAATCCTGCTAATCACACAAATCTTATGAAAATCATGGTTCAGACAAGAGAATTTTGTGCAATTTTAGAACGTTTTTGGGGCGAAAATACAAAAAAATAAGGGTAATGGAGGGGCGTTATTTTTTGGCTACTAAGGGTGCTTTAATAAATAAGTTTTTTTATAGTTTTATAAAAATCTTAAAAATCATTAAAATCATTCCAAATCATAGTTCAGACAAGGGGAAGGTAGAGACGTGGCGTGCCATGTCTTTTTTGAAATATAAATATTTGGTTATCAATATTTTATAATGAATATTTTATAATGGAGACGTAGCACGCTACGTCTCTACAACATATTTATAAAAATCATGCTAATCATATAAATCTTATGAAAATCGTGATTCAGACAAAAAAAACTTTCAATTTTCAACTCTCAACTCTCAACTGATAAAAAGGTGTATCTTTGTATTTTAAGTATTATTTAATTTTTTGAACAAATTTAGAAAATGAAAAAAATATTGATATTTAGTTTAGTATTATTTTGTGTATCAACAATATATGCGCAAAATGCGTTGGAGTTTTTCTATAAAAACGACAACTTTAAGACGTGGTTTGAGGACGATTCTACATTGCAAAATGCGGCAAAAAAAGCGTTGCAAGTGGTTGAATTTAAGCAACTTTTAGCGTCGCAAGGAGTGAATTTTGAAAAAGTGCAAAACTTTTTTCATTTCATTGATTTTGACAATGATGGCGACCGAGATTTGGTATTTTACGGCAAAATCAATTCGCAACATT
This sequence comes from Bacteroidales bacterium, assembly GCA_031272415.1. Lineage (GTDB taxonomy): Bacteria > Bacteroidota > Bacteroidia > Bacteroidales > WCHB1-69 > JAISTU01. Next base: position 1,457 of record JAISTU010000088.1, read on the forward strand.
ATACCATTTTTTTCTCCAAAAAAGACACAACTTATTCACTCACTTTGTTGGAGAAAGGCATTGTTATTGAGGCGAATACACCGCATCAAAACAACGGCTTGTTTTTCACGCTTTACAATGAAACTTGTTGCGGATACTATATCAATACGTTGACGGGTTATGCGTGTATTAACTTTCGCGGGGTGAGTTATTTTAATGTTACAAGTCGTGCGTTGCTTTACAAGGGGACTGTTTTTCCGTCTCGGCAGTTAGCCTCTCCTGTTCGCTTTAAAACAGTGAAAGTAAGTGATTTACGTATTGCCCCAAAAGTTGATGCGCAACAAATGATAGCCGGCATGCACAGTTGGGCGGGCAATTCATTAGGGATGTACGCTTTAAATGCAACGGGTATTATTCTGGGGGAATTTCGGGGGCAGGACAATACATTTTGGTATTTTGTGCGTATGGACAATCCTGCGGGCATTTATATTCACAGCAATCGGTTAACAACGCTTGAAGAAGATATTGAAAATCCGCAAGATTGTTTTTCTTACGGTTGGATAAAAGCCGAAACGGTAGAATATTTCCCTCGTTAATCAATTGATTTTCAAAATAATATAAAAAAAACATTGATGAAAATAACAGCAGTTGAACCATTAGGAATTTCCACTCAAAAAGAAGAAGAACTAAATACCCTGTTCCGCAGCAAAGGGTTTGATTTTCAACTATATAGAGACAGGACAGAAGAGGCTACCGAATTGGTAAAAAGGATGCAAAATGCTCAAATTGTGATGCTGTCTAATATTCCGCTATCGGGTGAAATGCTTTTGCAATGTCCTGATTTACAGATGATTTGTGTTGCATTTACAGGAATTGACCATATTGATACCGCATTCTGCCAAAATCACAATATCAAAATCACCAATGCGGTCGGTTATGCCAAAGATGCAGTTGCAGAACTTGTTATTGCAATGATAATCAATCTGTTAAGGGATATTCCAACTTTGGAAAAACATCTCAGACAAGGAGGCACAAGAGGGCAGTTTTTGGGTAATCAATTGAGTGGCAAAACGGTCGGCATTGTAGGCATGGGAAATATAGGCAAACATTTGGCAAAGTTGTTGCAATGTTTTGGTTGCAAAATTATTGCTTACAGTCGCAGAATTGATGACAATTTGGCTCAACAAGGTGTTGAATATCAGCCATTAGACATACTTTTGCAACGCTCGGATATTGTTTCTTTGCATTTGCCTTTGACGGAGGAAACTTTTCATTTGTTAGACAAAAACAGGTTAAAATTGTTGCAGCCACATGCTTTGCTTATCAACACTGCAAGGGGGAATATAGTTGATACACAAGCACTTGCAGATTGTTTGCAACAAAATCGGATAGCAGGTGCGGGTTGGGATGTGTTTGAAACAGAGCCTCCTTTGCCACCGCAACATCCGTTATTGACGGCACCGCATTGTTTGCTCAGTCCGCATATCGGCTATGCGACAAAAGAAGCATTTGAAAAAAGAATTGAAATAGTGGTCAAAAATATAATGGAATTTATTGATAATAAACAGATTATAAAATGAACACAACTTTATACGGATTTTGCAATATTGCACTCATTGCTGTGCGTGCAGCCGCCAATCACCGCTCTGAAATGGTAACTCAACTCCTTTTTGGAGAGGCATTTTGCATTACCAACAGCCAACATTGTGCAGGTTGGGTGAAAATTAAAACGCAATATGATGATTATGAGGGTTTTATAGACATTTATCAACTCTCTTTATTGCATCCTTCCATTTATGAAAAATATTATTTAAAAAAACAATATAAAATTGCACATAAAGAGTTGAAAATCAAAGATTTAAAAAGAAATATTACCTTTTTTGCTCCCTTTGGTTCTTCTTTGCCTGTTAATGATTGCGGAGAAATGAAATTAGGCAATGAATGCTTTGAGATTGAGGATAGGATTGAGGCTGTGGATTTTTCGCCTGCATTGTTTAAAACTTTGTCGTTTCAATTTTTAAATACACCTTATTTATGGGGAGGGCGAACGATTTACGGTATAGATTGTTCAGGGTTTAATCAATTGATTTTCAAATCATTAGGAATATATTTGCCCAGAGATGCCTCTCAACAAGTTTCAATGGGCAAAAATATTGACAATATGGCAGATATTGAGACGGCAGATTTGGCTTTTTTTGCCGATAAACAAGGAAAAATAACGCATACAGGTATGATTTGGGACAAAGAAAACATTATACACGCAAGCGGAAAAGTAAAATTGGATAAAATAGATAAAACAGGAATATATTCACTTGAAAGAGAGGAGTATACACATACTTTAAAATATATAAAAAGATTGATATGATAGGAAAGAAAGTTTTTTTACGTGCATTGGAACTCACTGATGTTCAGACACTTTACGCATTAGAGAATGATGCACAAATCTGGGCAATCAGCCAAACGATGACGCCTTATTCTGCTTTTGCATTGGAACAGTTTGTTTTACAGGCAGTTACGAATGATATTTATGCAGCAAAACAATTAAGATTGGTCATTTGCGACATCAATTCCGGTAAAGCGGTTGGGCTGATAGACCTTTTTGATTTCAACCCTGCTCACAAGCGTGCCGGAGTGGGTATTTTGATTGACAAAGAGTTTAGAAATCAAGGTTTTGCGACAGAGGCACTGCAATTGCTTATCGAGTATGCTTTTCATACTTTGGAATTGCATCAACTTTTTTGTTCTTTGCCTGAAAATGGACTGCAATGCAAACAATTGTTTGAAAAAAGCGGCTTTGAGTTGACCTCCATTCGCAAGGATTGGTACCAATGGAAAGGAAAATGGTACGCTGAACTCAATTATCAACTTTTTGCCCCCAAAGAATAGATGCCTGTAAACGATAGAATTTTGGATTTTTACCGACAATCGGCTATAGTAGCAGAATTGTCTAAAATATTGTCTAACAAGAAGATAAATCATTGTTTTGTGGAGGGTGTTTGTGGCAGTTTGCGAGCCTTAACAGCGGCGGCGACGGCGTTGAAGTGCAATACTCCGCAATTGTTTATTTTGCCTGACAAAGAAAGTGCGGCTTATTTTTATCACGACCTTGAGCAATTGCTCGGCGAAGAAAATGCAGATATTGATAACAAAAAAGTTGTTTTTCTGCCGGATGCTAATTTTTCAAAATCGGGGAAATTATTTTCCACTTTTGATGCTTTGTTGAGAATCAAAACGGTGCAAAATATTCACCACAAAAAGTTGTTGTGGATAGTCAGTTATCATCAAGCGGTTGCCGATTATGTATCCGATGAGCAACAAATGCAGTCTCAAACAATGGAAATTGCTCTAAATGAGGAGATTATATTGGATAATTTGATTGATTTTCTTAACGATAAGGATTTTCAATACAATGATTTTGTGGCACAGCCGGGTGATTTTGCTTTGCGGGGAAATATTGTAGATATTTTTTCATACACAGGTGAATATCCGTATCGTGTTGAATTTAACGGAGATAAGATAGCCTCTTTACGCACTTTTGATTTGGAAAGTCAACTTTCAAAGTCGCTTTTGCAAAAAATTATTATCACTCCCAATTTGCAAAAATATGAACAGCAGGTGCAACAAGTGAGTATTTTTGAAATTTTACCCCCAAATACAACGCTTTGGTTTGAAAATTATGAAATTTGTTATCAATTTTTCCAAAATTTGTATAAAAATGTTCCAAATTCAGACACTTTTGATGACAAAATGTTGAATTTTGAGGAATTATTGGCAAAAATCAACGCATTTTCGATAATAGATTTTGGCAAAAGTGAACATTTATCTTCTACTTTTTCATTATCTGTCAAAAGTTCACCGCAAATGTCATTCAATAAACAATTTGAGATGTGGGTGGAGCAACTTTTTGACAATTATGAGCGCGGAATATGCAATTTTTTCTGTTATTCTAATGATAATCAAGCCGCAAGGGTACGAAATATTATAAGGGATATTTTAAAAACTTCTGCATTTTTTAAGGATTTTTCAGAAACAGAATGCAAAAAATTGGAGAAAAATATGCTTTCCTTTGAGCCGATTGCGCTGCATGAAGGTTTTACGGATTTGACGGCTAAAATAGCCTGTTTTACTGACCACCAATTATTTGAGCGGTATCATCGTTACAAAGTAGATGATAAATATCGCAAAAGTGAAACCGTTTTGCTGAAAGATATTTATGAATTGCAGCCCGGCGATTATGTTACACACATTGACCACGGAATTGGACGTTATGCAGGTTTGGAAAAAATTGACATCAACGGCAAAAAGCAAGAAGCAATAAAAATTTTGTACAAAGAAGGAGATATTCTGTACATTAGCATACATTCCATGCACCGAATTGCCAAATATGCAGGCAAAGACGGCATGCCTCCGCCACTCAACCGTCTGGGTAGCAATGCGTGGAAAAAAATTAAAGAAAAAACAAAAAGCAGAGTAAAAACTTTGGTGTTTGACCTCGCAAAATTGTATGCAGAACGCAAATTGCAAGAGGGATTTGCCTATTCTGCCGATACATTTATGCAGACCGAATTGGAAGCCTCCTTTGCATACGAAGACACGCCTGACCAATTGCAAGCCACAAATGATGTCAAAGCAGATATGGAATCTTCGCATCCGATGGACAGATTGATTTGCGGAGATGTAGGATTTGGGAAAACAGAAATCGCTGTAAGAGCGGCATTTAAGGCTGTTTGCGACAATAAACAAGTGGCTGTTTTGGTGCCAACAACCGTTTTAGCATTGCAGCATTACAACACTTTTTGCGACCGTTTAGCCGATTTTCCCTGCAAAATTGACTATGTTAATCGTTTTCGCACCGCAAAAGAACAAAAAAATATCATTGAAGATGTACAAAAAGGCAAAATTGACATCATTATCGGCACGCATAGATTATTAAGTAAAGACTTTATTTTCAAGGATTTAGGTTTAATTATCATAGATGAAGAACAAAAATTTGGCGTTGGCGACAAGGAAAGATTGCGTTCCATGAAAGTAAATGTTGATACTTTGACTTTGACGGCGACCCCTATTCCGCGTACTTTGCAATTTTCGCTCATAGGGGCGAGAGATATTTCGATTATGAAAACACCGCCTTTGAACCGCTACCCGATTGTAACTCAACTGTGTCAATTTTCGGAAGAATTGATAAAAAGTGCGGTAGATTATGAACTTCAGCGGGGCGGGCAGGTGTTTTTTGTTCACAATCGGGTGTTTAATATCGGGGAAATGGCGGCAATGTTGCAACGAAATTTTCCAAAACATAAAATTGCTGTCGGACACGGTAAAATGAAAGGCGAACAATTGGAAAAAGTAATGCTTGATTTCATGGACGGCACTTATGATATTTTGGTTTGTACGACAATTGTTGAGTCGGGCTTGGATATTCCTAACGCTAACACAATCATTATCAATGATGCACAAAATTACGGATTGAGTGAATTGCATCAATTGCGTGGTCGTGTGGGGCGAAAAAATAAGAAGGCATTTTGTTATCTTTTGACGCCACCGGCTGATATTTTACCCGAAATTGCCCGAAAAAGGCTGCAAGCCATCAAAGAATTTTCAGACATCGGCAGCGGTCTCAATATTGCCATGCGGGATTTGGATATACGCGGTGCAGGCGACTTGCTTGGGGCAGAACAAAGCGGATTTATTACCGAAATCGGCTATGAAATGTACGAAAAACTGCTCCAAGAGGCTATTTTTGAACTGCAACAAGAGCAAAATCAACAACTTCAAATCAGTACCCCCATTTCTACTGATTATGTGCAAGATTGTGTCTTTGAAACCGACCTCGAACTGCTCATACCCGACAGTTATGTGAGCAACCACTTGGAGCGTTATCAATTGTACAAAGCACTCAATAATCTTACACAAGAGAATGAATTACAGACTTTTAAAGAGCATTTGATTGACCGTTTCGGAAAAATTCCCATTCAAACAGAAGAGTTAATTAAGACCATTATTTTGCGTAATGCAGGGAAAAAAATTGCTGCCGAAAAATTGACGCTCAAAAAAGAAACTTTAATTATTCATTTTCCTGCGAATTCGGCATCTCCATTTTATCAAAGTAGCCAGTTCTCTTTCATTATCAATATTTTACAATCATACCCAAATTTTGGACAATTCAGAGAACAGGCGGGTAAATTGACATTGGTTTGCCCCAGAACCAAATCGGTAGATAAAGCCATCGAAATGGTTAATAAATTGCGGGAAATAGATAGAGTCAATTAAAAATTGTAGAAACGGCATCCTGCCGTTTTTTTAGAGTGTAGAGTGTAGAGTGTAGAGATTTACGATTTTAGATTTATGATTTTAGATTTTTCTATTTTTTTTTTGCATTTTGGGATAAATTTGTTCTAAAAATAGATAAACAATTCTCAATTCTCAATTCTCAATTCTCAATTTTTAATTCTCAATTTTTAATTTTTAATTGAAAAAATTGTGTATTTTTGTAAAACACAAACGCAAGCAATATAAAAGAATTGATATATATATTTAGAAGAAAAAAGGAAGACAAATATGACGGATTCAAGCACAAGACAGTTGAAAGTATCAAGGTTGATACAGAAGGAATTAGCAGGTATTCTGCTCAAACAAGGGAGATATATTTACGGTAGTGCCATCGTTACGGTTACCAAAGTAGAGATTTCAAAGGATTTTTTTCTTGCCAAAATTATGGTAAGTATCTATGCCACAAGGAATAAACAAACTATTTTGCTCTTGCTCGAAGAGAATAAAAAAGATATTCGCTACCGACTGGGGCAAAGGATTAAACGTCAGGTAAGAATTATCCCCGAACTTACCTTTGTCATGGACGACACTTTGGATTATATTGAAAATATTGATAATTTATTAAAAAGTTGAATGTCAGTCTATTAGTCGCAAAAAGATATTTATTTGCAAAGAAATCGCACCATATTATTAACATTATTTCGGGGGTTTCTTTGCTCGGTGTAGCCGTTGCAACAGCAGCATTGTGTATTATTCTTTCCATTTTTAACGGACTGCAAAACTTTGTTGGTCAATCGGTTAATGCAATGAGTCCCGACATTGAAATTACTCAAAAATATGGTAAAATTATTGCAGATTCGAGCATTTCCATTGCACAATTATCTCAAATAGAAGGAGTTGAGTATTTATCGGGTGTTTTATCCGATGCTGCCGTTTTTGTACACCAAAATCAGCAATATATTGCCAAAATTAAGGGTGTTGAGACAGATTATTACCGTATTAACCGAATGGACACGCTCACGGAGGGTCATTTTGAACTTCAATACAAAAATTTTCCTTTAGCCGTTCTGGGAGCAGGCGTTGCTTTTCATTTGAATTGTCAAATATCGCCTACCGTAAATAACAGTCTAACAGTCTATTACCCCAATCGATTGCAAAAACGAACTGCCGTTATGAATGAAAACTCATTACAAAGAGCAACTTTTTCACCATCAGGTATTTTTTATTCTTACACCGATTTTGATAATGAATTTGTATTTGTTCCCATTGCAGCCGCTCGTGAATTATTGGGCTATAAAACAGGTTTTACTTCTATTGAAATACGCTGTAAATCAGACGTTAATAAAAATAAAGTGCAAAAAGAAATCACCCAATTGGCAGGAAAAAATTTCTATGTTAAAAATGCCTACCAACAACAAGAAGAATTGTATAAAGTTATGCAATCGGAAAAGTGGATTACGTATGCTATTTTGGCATTTATTCTTTTGATTGCGACGTTTAATATGACCGGAATGATGGCAATTTTAATGCTTGAAAAGAAAAAATCTACTCAAATTTTGTATTGTATGGGAGGCAATTTGCAATTTATTCGCCGAATTTTTGTCTATCAAGGAATGCTTATTTCAGGTATAGGATTGCTCTGCGGATTGTGTATTGGATTGATTTTCTGTTTATTACAACACATATTTGGTTTTTTAACATTCGGTGGCAATGTGTTTTTACTCAAAGCCTATCCGATTGACGTGCAAATGATGGATATTTTACTTATTTGCTTGATAGTCATAAGTATATCTTTTTTTATGGTCAATTTATTAGTCCGCAAATTGTTCCCCCATAAAAAAACGAAAGAAAGAAATTGAGAGGCTTTTTTTCAGAGTGTAGATGTGTAGAGTGTAGAGTGCAGAGTGTAGAGTGTAGATTTTTTTTGCATTTTTGCCCCCCTTGTCTGAACTGTGATTTTGAATGATTTTAATGATTTGTGTGATTATCTAAAATCATAATAATCATATCAATCATATTAAAATCAAAGTTCAGACAAATTTATAATCCTGCTAATCATATAAATCTTGTGAAAATCGTGGTTAGACATTTAGAACAATTTTCTCCAAAAATGCAAAAAACTTTCAATTTTCAACTATCAATTCTCCATTTTCATCATATTCTCCATTGTTTCTATCAGTAGATGATAGAGGTTTGTGCAGCCGCCAAAGGACAGATTTTGTGGGGTATCAGTGGGGTGGTGATAGCCACCTGATTTGCCCATTCCGTAAATAAAAACAGCAGGTATACCGGCTTGATAAAAAGGATAATGGTCGCTGTTGGGAGACATTTCACGCTCTAAAAGCGGTGTAGCATAATGTTTTATCTCATTGACGGCTGCAAATTGTGCAAATATGGCAGGAAAAGCCTTTGCCCCGACCATAGTAAAGCCTTCTTCTCCTGTCCCTACAAGGTCTAAATTCAACATCATTTTAACGGCAGGAAAATTTGGCGGCAAATGATTGACAAAAAAAGACGAGCCAACCAAACCCATTTCTTCACCGCTAAATGCCAAAAAAATCAACGTATAATCGGGCTGATTTTGGGGCAAACTATAATGTGCTGCCAACGACAAAAGCATTGCCACTCCGCAGGCGTTATCATTTGCACCCGGATAGATATAATTTTTTCCCGCCATGCCGCAATGGTCATAATGTGCCCCGATAACAATGCAACTATCGGCTCTTCGCTTACCTTTTATATATGCGCAAACATTTTGGGATGTGTAATTGCTAACATATTGAGCATCAATGTTTAATGATATTTTTTTAGGTGATTGAAGCAGGGAATCTTTGACTATATTGATAAGTGCATGTCCTGCTTTTCTGCGTCCATAAACAGGCGAATAAGGGGCAATTTTTTGTTGCAGGGCTATGTATCCTTTCGCCTTTAAAGTATTGTATAACAATGTATTACGCCAAAAATTAGCCCTATTGGTGTCCTCAGACGCAACAGACATATCCACCATAATAAAACGGTTTTTATAGGCATTTTTCTGTTTTGAGTTGTTTTTTTGAGTGATATATTTTTGGTAAATTTTGTTGTTTTTGCCTTGTTTTGTGGCATCAATAATGTTAAAATTTCCTTTGATTTGTGGAGTAAAAGCACAAATTTGCAAAATATCCGAGTGTTCAGTGGCGGGATAATTTTTGCCAAAATTGACCTCCATTTCTCCCTCCATTACGTTGTAGCCGAAAGAAAAATATTGGTAATAATTGTCCGTCAACGGCAAAAGATTTAATTGCTTCATTTGCAAACGAATATACTCCGCCGCAATAGAATCACCCCTAAAAGCATAACCTCTCCCAAAACAAGCATTAGATGACAGATAATCAACAACTTGCCGTATATACAAACTATCTTGGGCAACAACTTTGAAATTGAGAAAAAAGGTACTAAAAAGCACCCCTAAAAAGATTTTTTTTGTTATTTTTTGCATATTTGTACTTAATATTTATAAAATCAGATTTATTTTACTACAATTTTATGTGAAATTCGGATATTCTTTTTCTCCAAACGAACTTTTAACCAACTGTTGAAAAGAGAAGTGTCTTGTTGTGTGTAACTGTCTGACCAATGAACAATTACAGTCGGGAAAGTATCCGTAGAAAGACTACTCACATTCGTATATTCCATATTTCCGAAGGCAAATGAATGTATTTTTTCAAATTGAACTTTTATCTCCTTGGCAATCTGTTTATTAGGTATTGCGGAGGCATTCATTTGGTCAAAATGTGTTTTATAGTTTTCAATTTGCTGCAATAATTGTTCATTTTTTTTGAGTAAATCGCCCACCACTTCGTCTTCGTCATCAGAGGCAGATGAGATTTGCCGAATGGAAAGTTTGGTTTTGTCTAAACTAAATTCTGAAAGCGTATTTTGCAGATTATCAATCTGTTCCGCAGAAAGTGTATTGCCTGCCACCACTAACACAATTTCCGAACTATCCCTGCCCCCGTAAGTCCTATTTGAGGAAAGAATGCTGGTATTGGTCAGCAAAGGATTCTTTTCCAAACTATTGACAAACGCAATCGCATTGGAATTAAACGCAGACTCCCTAATTATTCTCACTGCAAAGAAAATGCTTGGCACACAGACCAATACAGTAAGAATGACAATAGTTCGTTTGATTTTTTTGCCTCTTTGCGGTGAAATTTCCGTATGTTTTGGCAATTTGATGTAATTGACAATAATTGTAGTCGCTAATGCAATAAAAAATGAGTTGATAAAAAACAAATACAAGGCACCCAAAAAATATTTCAGTTCACCGATAGCGATGCCATAACCGGCTGTGCATAATGGCGGCATTAAGGCTGTTGCAATGGCAACGCCGGCAATAATGGTTGTTTTTTCACCTTTTCGAGAATGTGCCACTATGCCCGCTAAACCACCAAAAAAGGCTATCAATACATCGTAAATACTTGGACTTGTGCGTGCTAAAAGTTCGGATTGTGCATCACTCAATGGGGATAACCAAAAATATAATGTAGAGGCTAATAGACTGATAATCACCATATAAGCAAAATTTTTCAGTGATTTTTTTAGCAACACAAAATTCCAAGTCCCTATCGCCAGCCCTATGCCCATAATGGGTCCCATAAGCGGAGAAATCAACATCGCACCGATAATCACTGCCGTAGAATTAACATTTAACCCCACAGAAGCAATAATTATCGCAAAAGCCAAAATCCAAACGTTAGTCCCCCTAAAAACAACACCTTCTTCAATGCGGGCGATGGTTGCATTGCCATCACTATCGGGGTGCAAACTCGCAAATCGCTTTATGCTGACCCAAATATTTCGCAAAGAATGCTTGTGTTCTTCTTCTATTTCATTGTTATTCAATGAATTATCATTTTGTTCGTCCATAATATATTTCTTTTTAGAATTTATTCATTTTCTTTATTTTCTTCATTTTGCGACACATCATCGGGCGGTGTGTCATCCGTTACTTTTTGCCATATTTTTTTAACATAATCGCTCACATGAATGTCGGTTATATCAATTTGCTTGATGCTAAAGCCTTGTTTTTCAGGCTCAGAATGTTTATTGTAAATTTCATCAATAATATTTTTGTATTTTTTTGATAAAATATTCCGTTTCAATTTCAATGTTGGCGACAATTCTCCTGTTGCGGGCGACCATTCATCCACTACCAAACGGAAATTTTTAATTTGTTCATGTGGCGAAAGCCCTTTGTTACGCTTATCAATCTCTTTTTGTATGCGTGCATAAACTTCGGGCGTCATAATCAAAGTTTCATTATCGCGGTAATGAATTTTATGCTTACTTGCCCAAAAATGCAAATGATTGAAATTGGGCGAAATAATGGCAGAGGTAAACTTCTCATTTTCACCGATAACCATTAAATTTTCAATAAATGAAGATTCTTTAAACCGATTTTCTAACATCTGCGGAGCGACATATTTTCCTGCCGAAAGTTTAAAAATTTCCTTCTTTCTGTCCGTAATTTGCAAATACATGCCGTCTATCAACTCGCCTATATCGCCTGTATGAAACCAGCCGTCCGCATCAATTACCTGTGCTGTATATTCAGGGTCTTTGTAATAGCCCAACATGAGGGAGTCGCCTCTGGTTAGAATTTCACCCTCATCGGAAAATTTTACCTCAACACCCTCCAAAATCGGTCCAACGGTACCTATTTTGAGCAATTTTTTATTCGGATTATTGACCGCAATCACAGGAGACGTTTCCGATAAACCATAACCTTCATAAATAAAAATACTTGCAGCACTAAACAAGCGAACAATTCTCGGCTGAATGGCTGACCCACCCGTTATGACCGCATAATCTTTATGACCTCCAAATTTTTTACGCCATTTGGAATAAACCAATTTGTCATATATTTTGGTCTGCAAACGAAACCAACAGCCTTTGTGATAATCATAACGCTGTCCATGTCGAATGGCAGCAAAATAAATCCATTTACTGATGGCAGGCAAATCTTTTCCGGCTGCATAAAATTTATCGTAAACCATTTCCAAAACCCTTGGAACTGAACAAAATCCACGCGCCCGTATATCCGCCAAATCATTGACTATTGTCCCCATATTTTCGGCATAATACACCCCTGTACCCAAATATTGATAATGATAATTGAGGCTACGCTCGTAAATATGGCATAGTGGCAAAAAACTCAAATTGCGGTCTTTGCTGGTCAATGGCTGTACTTTTGCGGTTGCTATATAGTTGGTAATTAAGTTTTTATGACTTAACATAACCCCTTTGGGCTGACCTGTTGTGCCGGACGTATAAATGATAGTTGCAATATCGTTTTCACTAATACTTTCCTTAATTTGCTCTATGGTCGCAGCATATTCTTTGCGGTGAAATATTCCTTGCCGAAGCACCTCATTGAGTTCCTTCTGACCCTCTATATGGTCTAACGTATAAACTCCGTATTCTAACTGCAAATCAGGCACAATAGGGCTAATGCGTGAAAAAATACTTTGATTGCCCACCACCACCATTTTGGCATCACTATGAGTGATAATGTAACGATAATCTTCTTGTCCCAAAGTCGGATAAATAGGCACATGAATGATACCTAACATGCTCATTGCCATATCCATAATGTTAAATTCAGGGCGATTATTGACAACCGTAATCACTTTATCGCCTTGTCGCAATCCTAAATGATACAAGCCATAACTGAGCAACAGAGAGAATTTGTAGTAATCATTTACACTGAAATTGACCCATTGACCATCTCTTTTACCGTTAATAATATCCGGTTTTTGAGGATAATTTTCCCTCAACCAATCTAATAATTCAAAAGTCCTTTTGATTTCCATAAAACTTTTATGATTATAAATAATAAAAAAAATAATAACGTTAAATTTGGATTATTATTGTGTTTTTGAACAATTTTTGATTTTAGAGTGTAGATTTTTAGTTGAGAATTGAGAATTATTCTTTCTCTTTCATCCCTGCATCTTTCACCCTGCATGTTTTTACATTTTTAATTTTTAATTGAGAAAAAGTGTATCTTTGTATTTTAATAAGAAAAGTAGAATTAGATACAATTTTTGATGGAGAAATATGATTATTTGGTAGTAGGAGCGGGCTTATTTGGTGCTGTTTTTGCACGTTTGGCGACAGATGATGGCAAAAAATGCAAAGTCATTGAAAGGCGAAACCATATTGCAGGAAATGCTTATACGCATTCGTGGGAAAATATAAATGTGCATTATTACGGAGCGCATATTTTTCATACGTCCAATGAAAAAGTGTGGAATTTTGTTAATCGTTTTGTGCCGTTTAACCATTATATCAATTCACCGATTGCCAATTATAACGGACAATTGTACAATTTGCCCTTCAATATGAACACTTTTTACCAACTTTGGGGAACAAAAACACCGCAGGAAGCACAACAAAAAATTGAAGAACAAAAAGCAGAATTTGCTCATATAAAAGAACCACAAAACCTTGAACAACAAGCACTTATATTAGGAGGTAGAGATATTTATGAAAAATTGATAAAAGGATATTCCGAAAAACAATGGGGAATGAAAGCCATTGATATTCCGTCATTTATCATTCGTAGGTTGCCGTTTCGATTTACTTTTGACAATAATTATTTTAATGACCCGCATCAGGGTATCCCCAAAGGCGGTTATACAAAATTGTGTGAAAAATTATTGGAAAATGTTGATGTTCAACTAAATACAGATTTTTTTAAAGAAAAAAAACACTTTTCCTCACTGGCAAAAAAAGTTATTTATACAGGCACAATTGATGCTTATTTTGACTACTGTTTTGGGCAATTGCAGTATCGTAGTTTGCGGTTTGACCATCAATTGAAAAAGGGAATCACCAATTTTCAAGGCAATGCGGTGGTTAATTATACGGATGCGTCAACGCCTTACACTCGAATTATAGAACATAAGCATTTTGAGTTTGGGAATCAAGCAGATACTGTGATTACATTTGAATATCCAAGCGATTGGAAACCCGGAGACGAGCCTTATTATCCCATCAATGATGTTGCCAATAATGCTTTGTATGAAAAGTATAAAACACTGGTTAACAAGGAGTTAAATGTTGTTTTTGGAGGACGTTTGGCGGAATATAAATATTATGATATGGACAAAGTGATTGAGCGTGCTTTGTCGGTTTATGAACAAGAAAAATTGCAATGAAAGACATTATTTTAAAACTATTTCACAAATTTAGACAATTGATATTATACGCCATTATCGGAGGCATTAGCGCAGGACTTGATTTTGTGGTTTTTACATTGCTCTGCAAGGCGGGCATGATTGTAATTGCTGCCAATATTATCAGCATACATTGTGGCATTTTTTGTAGTTTTGTCTTAAACAGATACTTTAATTTTAAGGTCAAAGATAGAGCGTTAATCCGTTTTTTATCATTTTATGTTGTAGGTTTAATCGGTCTGGTTTTCAGTACATTTCTGTTGTGGCTGATGGTTGAAAATTGGCTTTGGAACGAAATATATGCAAAATT
>JAISTU010000137.1 GCA_031272415.1 Bacteroidales bacterium
AACTGATTGATTATCAGTGTTTTATATTTTTAAGAAACGGATTTTTGAAATATAGTGTCCCCCCGCTAAATCGTAACGTGTTGATACTCTTTTGGTTACAAATCGAAACCGTCGAAGTCGGGAAAATCTACCAATTCCCTACTGTTGCTTGGAAAATGTCGTCTACCAAAACATCACAAATATCGGAGGTAAGAGCGTCTTCTACTTGGGCGAGACTCATGGTGCTGGCGAAATCTAAATATCTTGAAAATGAGCGAGTTGCATTTTTTTCTTCATCAAAACTATTTTCGTAAGTAATGCTTACCGTGATAGTGAGCCTGTTCATGGTGGCTTTGTCGGTGCCGACAGAAACGGTGCTGACACTATAACCTGTAATCTCCCCTACAATAGACAAGTCGCCACGATTTTCTACCAAAAATAAGCGCGTGGAGGACTGAAATTTATCTTTTAATTTGGTCGTAATTTCGTTGCTTAATTTCAAATTGACCAAAGGTGCATTGTTTTGAAATTGACGTATAGAAATCGTTTTGGCTTCTGCGGGAATATCTACCCCTACTGCCGAATATTTTACTGTGCAAGAGGTCTGCACAACAAATAGTACAAAAATATTGATGTATAAGAAAAATGTTGCTAATCTATTGATACTCATTCTATTTAATGGCAATTTGTTTATTGTCAGATTCACTTACTTTTTTGATAAACTCTTGATATTGAGCATATTCTGATGGTTCTAAAATATCTTTTTTCTTGGCAAATGTACGTTTTGCGATAATTTTTCCTTTTGTTGAGGTATCAAAAGTGAGTTCATAAATGGCGACAGGACATTCTAAACGGCAATCGGTAGGCTTTTCTGCCAATTGTTTGCCGTCAGGGAGATGAAGTGTAATGGTTTCAAATTCTTTGTCGCAGAAAATATATTGCCAAAAAGCGAAAGGATATTTGCGTTCAGGGAGCGTAATTTCCGGCATAGAAGTAATGGCGTCCGTCCAAGGCATTTTAAAAATTTTCATACCCGCCACGTCCTGCAAAGCACCGTTGGCATCCAAAACACAATTGTAATGCACGCTGTCCTCCAAATTGTTTAAGTTGATAAACTCCAAATTGGAAATTTTGACAGGAATACTCCAATCGGCAGCAAAGGATTGATTGATTTGCTTTAATCGCTCCTCATTGCCCAGATTAGCAAAATTATAGCGTGAAAATGACGCCATTTGACCGGTGCGGGAACTGCGGTAAATACTTTTGAGATTATTCCCGTCAATGGTTATATTTTGTTGGCGAATGATTTCATTTAATTTTCTTTGAGGCATCTCCATGATTATCAATTGATTACCCATATTTGATTTGGAAATATCTTCTGCTGTTGAGGTTTCATTTTTGTAAGGAATAGGCAAAATATTAGCATGCAAATCCTCTTCCAAAGCGGCACAGAAAGGCAATTTGGCATTGGTGAGTTCCAAATAATACGTTTTATTGTCCAAATTCATTTGTGCAATGCAGTGGTCAAAACTGTTTGCAGGTAACGCCAGCGCATTGGATGGCTTGTCTTTTCCCTGCAACAATACCAAATTGGCATCAATGCCCGCTTGCCTGCAAAAAGCAACAAACAAAGTAGAAACATCTTTGCAGTCGCCCAAGCGTGTGGTGAGCGTGCGGGAGGGCTTTTGCGGAATAATATTGCTTTGCAGAAACGAAACTTGCGAATAGGTGATATTGTTGAGAATGTATTCGTAAAAAAGTTGTGCTTTTTGCATGGCAGAAGCATTTTCATTGCCCGTAATTATCTGATTATAAGCCTCTTTAAAAATAAAATCATGTTCTGTATTGAATTTATTGGCAGTGGCATCTTTGTACCAATTGCTTACAAATTTCCAATCAGGTATTGTGCTGTAAATCAATGTAGGAGCGACATCTGCAAAGGGCGGCATCAATGGTTCATCTTTAATGGCAGGCTGATTTTCAACTATCCATTCATAGAGTGTCATGTCTTCTGTTTGGCTGATTTTGGGCTGCAAATCGGAATTTTTGACCATATATTGCAGTGTTTTATTTTTGGGCAATAAAATTGCATGCCGAATATAAGTGGCAGGAATGCTGTATTGCAAGGGTGCAAAATCAAAAATATGATTGGACAAAGCACCCGCCCGATAGTCCTGCAAACGATACAAAAGGTGCAAAATATCGCCTGTTTCCAAATTGGTAAATACAATTGTGCCGTTTTGATTGGTCTCCGCTTTCACTTTTTGACCATTAGGCTTAATGATTTCATATTTTTCAAGTGATAATCTTTGAATGTTATAATATGGAATTTGGTATTCTTTCCATTCTTCTATTGCACTCTGATTCAACATTTTAACCGCAAATTCAATTCTATGTTCTTGCGCTCCTTCGGGATAAAATACATTTTGAACATCGTACATCAAAATATCTGCATTTTCTTCTTTATAATCTTCTTGTTTTACATTTTTGGCAATTTGAGCCTTTAAATCGGCGGTCGGGAAAAGGTCAAAAACTTCTTTTTTATTCTCCAAAAGCCGTATTTGAGTGCGAGAATCATAATCTGTTGGCGAATAATAGACCGCTTTTTCAAAATTTTCTTTTGCCTTTGGATTGTTTTTCATTTGTTTATAAATATATCCTTCCATATTGTAAACATCTGATATATAAGGGATTTGCATTTTCAACTCTTCCATTACCGTCAGCGAATTTTCATATTTTTGCATACGGTAAAGTATTTTTGCATAATCAAATCGAAAGCCTGAGGCATAAGGCATATATTGCAATTTTTGTTGCATAACGGCTAATCCTTTGTCGGTTTTTCCTTGCTGAAAATATTTTTCTTTCAAATCCTCCCACGCCGACATATCCGCATATTTTTTGCAATATTTTGTCAAAATTGACAACGCCGCTTTGGTATTGTTGTTTACATTCTCTTCGATAGCAATATTGAGCCGCATGTATTCCGAATTGTAAGGATATTTGGCATAAAATGTCCTTGCATAATAAATCAATTCATCAATTTTTTTCAAATTGGCTGTTATTTCCATTTTTTTATAGTCCGTATTTTTATTCTCGCCGTAAATATCAATGATTTTTGTCAAAATTTCTTCTGCTTCATCATATTTTTCTGCCTCATTTAGTTCGTTAAATTTAAAATTTAAAGACAAATACGCATCGGGGTCATTTTGCTTAATAAATTCAATGACACGACTGTAATCTGTTCTGTTTGAGGCTCTTACGTATGCTTCTGATAATTTTTCTTTGATATAAGAAGAACGTTCGGCTTTATTTTCGGCTTGTTTAAGCAATACTAAACCCTCATACGTTTTGTCATTGTGCAAATAAACGTTTGCTAATGCAATGTAATTGAGTAAATTATCTGGCTCTTGCCGAATTTTATTTTCAAAAAATACTTCCACATCAAAGGGCAACATTGCTGTTTCAATATTTGATGTATTTTTCTGATAATCAGCATATTGATGAGAATGTGTAATATCTTTGACAGGATTTCCGCTTTCGTCGGTCAGCCTCACCAAAAAATTGGCATCCGAAATTTCACTTTGACCAATTTGTATCAACAGCCTGTTGCAACCTTGTTGAAGATGCACTTTATAAGCATACAAATCCATATCGCAATTCCTTTCCTGTTCCACCGTGCCAATCAAAGCATCATTTAACCAAAATTTCATGGAACCTGAAACCCCAATTCTCAATATAACATCTTGATTTTTAGGACTATTAACAAAAGTTTGTGCATAAAAAATATCATCATCCAAAGAAAAACAGTAAGTAAAATCAAACCAACCATCAAATCTATTGCTGCCCGGATAATACCATTTTACATCTGCATTGACTTTATTTTTGAATACTTTATTTGCCCTCGGATAGGCGACTGCTCCCCAATCTTTGTCAAAACCGCTCCCCGACACGTTGTCAAAATTGCCCAACACTTGCCAATCGGTGAGCATCCCAATTTGAGCATAATATTGCTTTGCCTTCGCTATTTGATTGCAAGCCCTGTAATAATCGCCAATCTCTTGCAACAACATCGCCCGCAAAGTACCATCCATGCGAGAATCATTGAGAATAGAGAGATAAAATGCCAATTGTTGTGCCGACAATGCCCGCGAAGGACGCACATACAAATCTGTCGACATTGCATACAAATACGGACATGGATTCTCGCTGAGCGTATAAAATTGCTGAAAATTTTCCAATCCTTTTTTATCATTTCCACAATTCCAATACAACAATGCCAGCGAAAGGTAGGCTTGTTCCGCATTATCATCCTCATTTACAGCCATTTCAAAAAAATGTATGGCTTCTTCTCGCTTGTTTTCATTGAACGCATTCCACGCCTTTTGATAATTTACTTTTCCATTGCCCGCAAACCCCGCAAACAATGCTAAATAAAACAAACTTGTTAAAAATATTCTACTTATTTTCTTTGTATTCATCTTAATATATGATTTAATTTTTTATGACAATTCTAACATTTTTATAATTGGTTTTTTTGCTTTTTCTATGGTATCCGGGTCTAAATTGACTTCATTTTTTCCATACAATAAGCAATCTTTTATTTTTTCTAATGTATTTAGTTTCATGTATTTACAATCATTACATTCACAAAAATCTTCACTTTCTGCAATAATAAATTTTTTATGTGGCGAAAGGGCTTGCATTTGGTGCAAAATGCCTGTTTCTGTGGCGACAATAAAAGTTTTTGCCTCCGATTTTTGTGTATAATTGAGTAAATGGGTCGTAGAGCCTATAAAATCTGCAAATTGAAGTATAACTTGCTGACATTCAGGATGTGCTATCAATTTAGCCTCCGGATTTTGTGCCTTTAATTTAATCACCGTCTCCGCTTTTAAAGCATCATGAACGTGGCAACTGCCGTCCCACAAAAGCATGTTGCGTGCCGTTAAATTGTTGATATAATTACCCAAATTTTTGTCGGGTGCAAAAATTATTTTTTCATTTTTGGGAAAACTTTCTACAATTTTAACCGCATTGGAAGACGTGCAAACAATATCACTCATCGTTTTGATGGCTGCCGAACAATTGATATATGTAACTACTTTATAATCAGAATATTGTTGCTTAAATCGAACAAAATCCTCCGCCTTGCAAGAATCGGCTAACGAACAGCCCGACGCTGGGTCAGGAATAAGCACAGTTTTTTCCGAATTGAGAATTTTTGCCGTTTCAGCCATAAAATAAACACCCGCAAAAACAATCATTTTAGCCCTTGTTTGCTGTGCATATTGCGACAATGCCAAACTATCTCCCAAAAAATCAGCAATATCCTGAATCTCAGGATTAGTATAATAATGCGCCAAAATAACAGCATTTTTTTCCTTCCTTAATCTGTTAATATCCTCTATTATATTCATTCTCCGATATTTATATTTTTACAACATACTCAAAAATAAAACTATACACCTTTTACAAAAATACACCTTTTTAGCAATTAAAAATTAAAAACTTTTTTTTTTAATTGAGAATGGAGAATGGAGAATTATTTTTTGCATTGTCTGAACTGTGATTTGGAATGATTTTAATGATTTGTGTGATTATCTATAATCACAATAATCACATCAATCATACGAAAATCAGTGGTTCAGACAAAAAGAAAAAAGGATTAGCAGAATTTCTCCTACTAATCCTTA
>JAISTU010000178.1 GCA_031272415.1 Bacteroidales bacterium
CTGCAAAAATACAAAAAAATGGAGAATGGAAAATGGAGAATGGAGAATGGAAAATGGAGAGTTTTCGTTCACTAAAAAAATGTTCAAACGGCATCCTTGTCGTTTTTTTAGAGTGGAGATTTTTTGTATTTTGGGATAAATTTGTTCTAAAATTAGAGAAATCACTGTCCATTCTCCATTTTTCATTTTTGTTCCTTTCGCCTTTTTCGGGCAAAATGTTGTCAAACACACACTATAAGACACAAAATAAAAAAGGACCGCATAAATGCAGTCCTTGTGTTACTAAACCCTACTTAAACTTGCTGTTATTTATTCAGCAGATGTTTCAGCAGATGCTTCGGCAGGTGTTTCAGCAGGTGCTGCTTCTGGAGCCTGTTCTTCTTGAACTGCTTCTGTTGCTTGTGCATCATCTGCTACTACTTCTTCTTCTGCAGGTTGATTATTATTGCAACCTACGAATGTCATTCCTGCTACTACTACTAATGCTAATAATTTTTTCATACTAGTACGATTTTTAAATTTGTTTTACTTATAAAAAATTTTTATTAAATACTGTTTTACAAAGATACCATTTTTTTTTGGATTTTTGGCATATTTTTGAAAAAAAATTGAAAAAAAATTGTGTTTTTTTATCATTGAACTGATTATCAAGCATTTATTTTTTAATTTTCAAGCCCTTTTTTAGCGGTTTTTTGACAAAAATGGCTTAAATTGCAAGTTTTTTGAAGGCAATTTCGCGAAAATTTATCTCCAAATTGCAACGAATTTCCAAAAATCGGGAAAAAGGACGCTATTTTTTGAGGCTCGCAGCAGCCAAAATTAAGCCCAAAATGACGCTCAAAAAAGCCGCAAAAAGTACCTGAAATGTGTCCGGCAAAATAAACGTAATCGTATGCGCAGGTATCCAAAAAAATGGAATACTTTTTTTGAACACAAAATTCCACTGTACTTTCCAATTGAGAGCAGGAAATATTTCGCTAAAATGGATAGGATTGAGCAGCGATTTTATACTCCCTTGATAATGAGCAATATGTATGTCCGTAATTTTATGAAAAGTCATAAAAACAGGGGCAAAAGCGGTATTCATCATGGTACTAATGCAAAAAGCACCTAAAACTTTCTCCCACGAAAGTGTTGCTTTCATTGCCTCCGAAAGTCCTGTAATGCCTGCTTTTTCCACTACTATCGGCACTCCGACAGCAAATACTTTCATCGCAAACGCAATCCAAACTCCCAACAAAGCCCAAACGACCATTTTAGGAACAAGCCCAAACGTGCGTTGCAAATATTGTCCGTTTTTGATTCTATTGGCTAACATTTCTCCAAAAGTTGCCAAAATGCCAAACTTAACCGCCGCCATAATATAAGGATGAGCCACATTAAAACACTCATACACCTCAAAAAATGACTTAAAAATAAAAAATGGTGCCAAAACAATGCACACAATCAAAATTACTATAATATCTACTTTTTTCATCTATTATTTTGTTTAACTCCTTGCAAAAATACACCTTTTCTTCAATTAAAAATTAAAAACTTTTTTTAATTGAGAATTGAAAATTGAGAATTGAAAATTATTTTTACGTTTTTTGTATTTTCGCGTAAAATTGTTCTAAAATCTGTACCTCCTCCCCCACCGTCATTGCGGGTTCGCCCCGCAATCCCCTTGTCTGAACTGTGATTTTGAATGATTAACATGACTAACAAGATTTTACGAATTAAAAGCCCTTATTTATAAAAACACCCTTAGTAGCCAAAAAATAACACCCTCCCTTGCCCTTATTTTTTGTTAATCAAGAAACTTAGAAATAAGGCTTATAAAAAAAAAATAAACTGTTATAAGTTAAAAAATTCACATTACTAAAAAGCACTCTCTTCGCCGAAAAGAGTTGCTGCTGAACAGTTGGTGATTTTGAGTACAACATATTCGCCAATTTTGTGGTTTAAGGCAGGAAAAACAACAACTTTATTGGTGCTTGTTCTGCCAAAAAGGAAATCTTTGGAACGTTTAGAATAGCCCTCTGTAAGTACTTCAAAAATTTTTCCTACATCTTTTTGATTGCTTTTTAAAGATAGATTTTGTTGTAAATCAATAATTTGTTGCAATCTTTTAATTTTTACATCTTCGGGGACATCATCTTTTATGTTTTGATAGGCAAAAGTGCCTTCACGGGGCGAATATTTGAAGGTAAAAGCGTAATCATAAGCCACTTCTTTCATCAATGAAAGGGTTTGCAAGTGGTCTGTTTCGGTTTCGGTGCAAAAACCTGCAATCAAATCCGTACTTAGTCCGCATTGTGGTAAATATTGGCGAATGAGAGATATTTTTTCGAGGTAATTTTCCCTTGTATATTTTCGGTTCATTCGCTGTAAAATAGCCGTGCTGCCCGATTGTGCCGGCAGGTGAATGCTTTTGCATATATTAGGATATTTTGCCATAATTTGCAGCAATTTTGGGGATAAATCTTTGGGGTGAGAGGTCGCAAAACGCACTCTCAAAAGCGGGTCTATTTTTGCCACTTTTTCCATAAGTTCTGCAAAATCAATGTTTTGGTAGTTGTAAGAATTTACATTTTGACCTAACAAAGTTACTTCTCTATATCCTGTCTGAAACAATTGCTCTGTTTCGGCGATAATGCTTTCACTTGCCCGACTGCGTTCCCGTCCGCGCGTGTAAGGCACTACACAATAGGCACAAAAATTGTTGCACCCCCGCATAACAGACACAAATGCTGACACTTTGTTATCGGCATAACGTATGGGCAGTATATCCTCATAAGTCTCTGTTTTAGAAAGAGTTACATCAATATTTACTGCATTTTCACTGTCAATAATTTGTGGTAAATTGCGATATGCGTCCGGTCCTGCTATCAAATCAATGTCTGTTTTGGCAAATAAATCATCTTTGAAACGGCTTGCCATACAGCCAATTAGACCGATTTGCAAATGTTTATTTTTCTTTTTGAGTGCTGTTAATTCATTGAGCCGATTAAAAACTCTTTGCTCTGCATTGTCGCGCACAGAACAAGTATTTACCAGTATTAAATCTGCCTCTGATGGCGATGTAACTAATTGATATTGAGATGATAACACAGACGCAACCACTTCACTGTCTGCAAAGTTCATCTGGCACCCGTAAGTTTCTATGTACAAATTTTTCATTCAATCGGCAATCTAAAACGAGGCAATCATGACCAAATCCAAAAGTCCTGAATTTTTGCTTTTATCCTTAAATGTTTGATAAGTATAGGAAATTTGTAATCCAAAGTTCTTGACTATCAAGTATTTAAAACTTGCTGTATAGTTCATTTGAACTTCCTGTTGGAGAATATTTTCTTTGAAATAATCGAACCGCAAAATGGGCTGCAATTTTTTAATGAAAGTGTAAGCCGCAACCGCATTAAATCCATAACTTTCGACTTTATTTGTCCAGCCGTGCGTATATTCACCTCTTATGAGTAATTTTTGGTCATCATAAAGGATGCCTGCACTTGCTCTATTTCGGGTAGCATATTGGGTGCTGTCATTGGCATAATAACTTCCATAATACCCTGATGCAGAGATAGTTAAGTCTTTCAAAGGATTGATGTTAATTCTTCCTACAACATCTTTGTTAAGATTGCGGTCTTTGATATTGATTCCGTTACCGTTAAAAATGCCCACAGAATAATTGAAAACATAAAAATCTTTGCCTCTTTTGGAGGTCATTTTTCCTGCACTACCGTAAATCATCACCCCAATATCTCTTCCGTTGGCGGAAATACCCGACAAATCGGAATAACCTACTAACTTACTGATAGCCAGCGAGTTATCTGCACACTCCATTGTCAATGGTGAATAGGCACTTTCGATAGAAAATGGCACTTTAAATTGCCCCGCTTGCACGCTGAAATAAGGTTTAATTTTCACTCTCGCATAAGCGTCCAAAATTTTAGGACTCATAAATTCAATTTGCATTTTGTAATCAAACATTTTGTTAATATCCCCCGTTACACTCAGCCTTACGCGGCGTATATCAAAACTGCTAAGATTGTCGCCCCACTGATAGCGGGCATTGACAAAGCCTGAAAATTTGGGCATCTTTGAAACAAAATTTTCCCACTTACGCACCTTTTCAACAAAGGCACTATCGCTCTGATTTTGAGAACATAAAGAAGTGGATATAACTACAAATCCAACGAATAAAAAACAAATATTCCTTACTATTTTCATAAAATTTTTTTTATTGCTTTTGCTTAAAATTAAATATTCTACAAAGATACACCTTTTCTTCAATTAAAAATTAAAAACCCTTTTTTTTAGAGTGGAGAGTGTAGATTTTTTTTTGCATTTTTGCCCCCCCCCTTGTCTGAACTGTGATTTTGAATGATTTTTGAATGATTTATATGATTTCGCACAAAATCATATAAATCTTACGAAAATCAAAGTTTAGACAACACAAGTAAAGACGCGGCGTGCCACGTCTCTACACTCTGGAATAAAATCAAAGTTCAGACAATGCAAAAAAAATCTACACTCTACACTCTGAAAAAAAACCTTATTTCTCGCGGTTCCCTTAGTAGCAAGAATTTTCCCATACTATCATCCCTTATTCCCTTATTGACAAAAAAATAAGGGCAAATGGTGGGGTATTTTTTTTTGGCTACTAAGGGTGCTTTAATAAATAAGGGCTTTATAGATTTATAAAAAACATAAATAATCATTCAAAATCAAAGTTCAGACGAGGGGAAGGTAGAGACGTAGCGTGCTACGTCTTTACAATATTTATAAAATCTTGAAAATCGTGGTTCAGACAGGGGGGGCAAAAATGCAAAAAAAAATAATTCTCAATTTTCAATTCTCAATTAAAAAAATTGTGTATCTTTGCAATTTACTTATATTTTTTTAATGGCATCAAATATAACATCAAAAGAAGAAAATTATTCGGCTTGGTACAATGATATTGCTTTGAAAGCCGATTTAGCAGAAAATTCAGCCGTTAGAGGGTGCATGGTTATTAAGCCTTATGGTTGTAGTTTATGGGAAAATATGCGTGATATTTTAGACAAAATGTTTAAAAAGACGGGGCATGTGAATGCTTATTTTCCGTTATTTATTCCTAAATCATTTTTCAGTCGTGAGGCTTCACATGTGGACGGTTTTGCCAAAGAATGTGCTGTTGTTACGCATTATAGGCTCAAAAATTCCGCAGATAATAAAGGTATTGTGGTAGATGAGAGTGCAAAATTGGAGGAGGAATTGATAGTACGTCCGACTTCGGAGACCATCATTTGGAATACTTACAAAAATTGGATACAATCTTACCGTGATTTACCTGTTTTATGCAATCAGTGGGCAAATGTAGTTCGTTGGGAGATGCGAACAAGGTTATTTTTGCGTACTGCCGAATTTCTATGGCAAGAGGGACATACCGCACACGCAACCGCCGAAGAAGCATTGGCAGAAACCGAAAGAATGATAAACATTTATGCCGATTTTGCCCAAAATTATATGGCAATGCCGGTCATTAAAGGCAGGAAAAGTGCCAATGAACGCTTTGCAGGAGCATTAGATACTTATTGTATAGAAGCCTTAATGCAAGACGGAAAGGCTTTACAGGCAGGTACTTCTCACTTTTTAGGTCAAAATTTTGCCAAAGCGTTTGATGTTAAATTTTTAAACAAAGAAAATCAACTGGATTATGTATGGGCTACGTCATGGGGGGTATCTACCCGTTTGATTGGGGCTTTAATTATGGTACATTCGGACAATAATGGTTTGGTTTTACCGCCTAAAATTGCTCCTTTACAAGTCGTAATTGTGCCTGTATATAAAGATTTGGACACATTAGCCAAAATCTCCGCCATAGCAGAGCGTATAAAAGTTGATTTAGAATCAAAAAATATTTCTGTAAAATACGATGACAGAGATAGTTACAGATCGGGCTGGAAGTTTAATGAATACGAAGTCAAAGGTGTGCCTGTGAGAATAACCATAGGACCACGAGATTTGGAAAATGAACAAGTTGAAATTTGTAGACGCGATACTTTGGAAAAACAATTGGTTTCGCAAGCAACACTTACCTCAACAGTAGAAGATTTATTATCTCAAATTCAGGAAAATTTGTTTAATAAAGCCGCTCAATTTCAACAAAACAATATTCGCAAAGCCGATACTTGGGAGGAATTTACACAAATACTTGAAAAACATGGAGGTTTTGTATCCGCACATTGGGACGGTACAACACAAACCGAAGAAATTATCAAAGAAAAAACCAAAGCCACCATTCGGTGCATTCCCTTTGATAACCCGCAAGAAGACGGTAAGTGCATACTCACAGGAAAACCCTCAAAAGAAAGAGTTTTGTTCGCAAAAGCATATTAAAAATAGTTGAAAGTGGAGAGTGTTTTTTGTTCATTTTTTAGAACAAATTTATCCCAAAATGAAAAAAAAAACTCTTAATCCTCAATGTTTTTTTAACAAAGGACAATGTTTTTTTCACCTGAAATTTCCGCAATTTCCATTGCTATGTATTTATTCGTTTGTAAACAAAGGCATTCAGCCCGACATTGTTGCCCCCGACACGTGGGAAAATTACTTATCTAACAAAGACATTGCATTGGAAAAAGCAGTAGAATATTTAAAATCAAAAGAAAAATAAGAGTAATGCTTTTTTAGAACGTTTTGGTGCAAAAATGCAAAAAACGGCAGGATGCCGTTTCTACATTCTACATTCTCAATTACTCTCTCTTCCTTACAAAAAAAGCAGCAATGAGAACAAAAAAATTGTATCCCATTGCTACTAAAATCATTTTTAAACAAAATTTTATTTCTTTAATTGCTCACTTTCAACGCAACTCTATTCTTCTTCGATTTTATCCATTTTTTTGGAGGTATAGCCCAATTTATGGAATGCTTTTTTCAGCGGAACAATGTAATCCAACTTTTCCCAAGGGAAAAATTCAACTTCTTTGAAATAGTGTGTTTCTTTTGAAGTTGATTTAGGGGTAACATCATCCCCTTCGTAAAAGACTTCCACTTTCTTTTTGTAAGGCTCTCGTCCGAAATGACCGCCGGCAGCAGTAGGAAGATAGATAGGATTTTTTAAGCCCAAACGTGTAATGATACCATAAGGGGTCAAATCAAACAATTCTTTTACTACTTGTGTAATCTCTTCCGAAGAAACGATTTTGTTTTTATCATTTTTGAGTTTTGTACTATTGTGAGTATCAATATATAAACTAACAGGTTCTGCGACACCGATAGCATACGCAATTTGAACTGTTACCTCATTTGCCACGCCTGCTGCCACCAAATTTTTGGCAATATGACGGGCTGCATAAGCGGCTGAACGGTCTACTTTTGAAGAATCTTTACCCGAAAAAGCACCGCCTCCGTGAGGGCATTTACCTCCGTAAGTATCTACTACAATTTTTCGACCTGTTAAGCCGGTGTCTCCATGCGGACCTCCGATAACAAATTTACCTGTCGGATTGACATGTAATTTATATCCGGGACGGAATAATTTTCGAATATTGCTTGGATACGAACGTTTAACAGCCGGAATAACATGCTTTTCAACATGCTCTTTTATTGTTTGCAGCATCGTTTTTTCATTGCTTTCAAAATCATCATGCTGAACGGAAACAACAATTGTATCAATGCAAACAGGTTTCCCCTTGTCGTTATATTCTATTGTTACCTGCGATTTAGCGTCAGGACGTAAATAATCCATTCTCCAGTTGAACTCTAATTTACGAATGTCTGTCAGTTCGTTGATAATTCTGTTAGCAATATCTAACGTCAAAGGCATATAATTTTCCGTTTCATTTGTTGCATATCCGAACATCATACCTTGGTCTCCTGCACCTTGCATTTGAGGTGTGCCTCTGACAACACCTCTGTTGATGTCAGGGGATTGTTCATGTATGGCAGATATAACTCCGCATGATTTACTTTCAAACATATACTCTCCTTTGGTGTAGCCTATTTGTTCGATAACATTTCGGGCAGTTTCTTGCACGTCAATATATCCGGTCGTTCTCACTTCGCCGGCACAAATAACCAATCCTGTTGTTACCATCGTTTCACAAGCCACCTTTGAATCGGGGTCTCTTTTCAAAAACTCATCTAATAAGGCATCTGAAATCTGGTCGGCAACTTTATCCGGATGCCCTTCAGATACAGATTCCGATGTAAATAAATATGACATAAAATTAAATTTGAATTTATTATTACTATTATAAAACTATTTATGAATTACGAAAAAAACTTTTTTTTATTGTGTATTTTTTTTTATTTTTTTTTGACTTTTTTTTAATCAACATATTTTTACACAAAATTGAAAATATGATTTTCTTTGTATTTTCGCCCCAATTTTTCTAAAATCCGTACTCCCCCCCCTTGCACCGTCATTGCGGGCTTGACTTGCAATCCCCTCCCTGTCTGAGCCACAATTTTCATAAGATTTATATGATTTTACGAATTTAACAAATTATAAAACCCTTATTTATTAACGCACCCTTAGTAGCAAAAAATACCCCGCCCATTGCTCTTATTTTTTTGTTAATAAGGAAATAAGGGAAATTCACAAAAAAATCTTTGCTACTAAGAGAACCGCGATAAATAAGGTTTTTTTTCAGAGTGGAGAGTGTAGATTTACGATTTTAGATTTACGATTTTCTATTTTTTTTTGCATTTTGGGATAAAAATGTTCTAAAAATAGATAAATTTCACTCTCAATTCTCACCTTTCAACTCTCAACTGAAAAAAAACTGTATCTTTGCAAACCGTTATAAAATTATTTGTATAAAAAAAATCAATAAATAAGGAAAAAAAATGACATTATTGAGGACTGTATGTAATTCATATTTAGTTAATTCGTACATTTTAGCAGCAGAGAATAAAGAAGCCGTTTTGATTGACCCCGCTTGTTGTGATGAGCAACAATGCAGTCGAATGGTGGAGGCAGTGGAGCAAAATCAATTCAAAATTGTTCATATTTTGATAACACATCCTCACGCAGACCATGTTATGGGAACACAGATGTTAAAATCGGCATTCCCAGATGCGACAATTATGATGCACAAAGAAGGTCTGGAAACATATTTGCAAGCCAACGACTATGCTCTTTTGATGGGATTTAAAAAAATGAGCAATATCCCTCCAATAGATGAATATATTGTTGATAATCAAGAGATTAAATTGTCAAATCTGACTTTAAAAATATTATATACACCCGGACATGCACCGGGCAGTGTTTCTATCTTTTGTCCGCAAGGGAATCTCGTATTTACGGGGGATGTATTGTTCAAAGAAAGCATAGGCAGGACTGATTTGGCAGGCGGTGATTTTCAAACACTTAAAAACATGATATACAACAAATTATTCACACTTGGCGAAGACACAACGGTTTTACCCGGACATGGCGACAAAACCACTATCGGACATGAAAAACAATTTAATCCTTTTTTATAAATTTTACATAGAAAATGACTAATATTTACAGCGAAGAAACAGAAGGCTATCAAAGAACCGACCTCTATAACGGCAATACAACACAGCAATTACAATATCATTATGAACAGATACTCAAACTGTTAGGTGAAAATACAGAGCGTGAAGGTATATGCAAAACTCCTGAACGGATTGCCAAAGCGATGCAATTTTTTACGCATGGCTATCATCTTAATCCTGCGCAAATTCTGCAATCGGCAATGTTTAAACAAGATTATCGGCAAATGGTGATTGTTAAGGATATTGAGGTATATTCTCTTTGTGAGCATCATTTAGTGCCGTTTTTTGGCAAGGCACATGTAGCATATATTCCTGCGGGTTATATAGTAGGTTTGAGCAAAATTGCGCGTGTAGTGGATGCGTTTGCTCGGCGTTTGCAGGTGCAGGAGCAAATGACCACTCAAATTAAAAAATGTATAGACGAGACTTTGCATCCATTAGGCGTTGCGGTAGTCATTGAGGCTCAACACCTTTGCATGTCAATGAGGGGTATTCAAAAGCAAAATTCTGTTACCACAACTTCCGATTTTACGGGTGCATTTCTTAATCATGCAAATACACGACAAGAATTTATGCGTCTCATTGGTATAAATTTGCACTAAAAGGGAAAAAAATCAATTAAAAATTAAGAGTGAGAAAATGGGTGCAAGGGCAAAGGGAACAAAGACAAAAGGCAATTGAAAGTGAATTTCATTTTTTTAGAACAAATTTCTCCCAAAATGCAAAAAACAAAACATTCCACGCATGGTGTAGAAATCGGCGATAAAATTTTACCCCTCCCCCCCCTACTTACTCAAAATTTTTGAATTTTCTAAAAACAGCATTTTTTTGAAAATTTATTTTTATATTGTTTTTTTTACTATTTTTGCTTTTTGCATGCAGATTTAAATTTTATTAAAATATAGAGATTATTATAAAATGGACAGAAATAGTTTTGCAGCGCGGCATATAGGTCCGCGTACAGAAGAGGTAGAAAAGATGCTCGAAACGATAGGAGTAGCGTCTTTGGATGAACTTATCAGTCAAACGGTGCCTGATAAAATTCGTCTTTTTGAAGATTTGGATATGGACGAACCGATGTCTGAAAATGAGTTTTTAAACCATGTCAGAAATTTGGCACTTCAAAATAAATTGTACAAATCTTACATCGGAATGGGTTATTATAACACTGTTACTCCGGCTGTAATTTTGCGCAATGTATTTGAAAATCCGGGCTGGTACACGGCTTATACGCCCTATCAGGCTGAAATTTCACAAGGCAGATTAGAGGCTTTGCTGAATTATCAAACTGTGATTGCAGATATGACAGGCTTACCGTTGGCAAATGCTTCTTTGTTGGACGAAGCAACTGCCGCCGCCGAAGCCATGATTATGTTTTTTAATGCGCGTAGCCGTGAAATGCAAAAAGCAGGTGCAGTAAATTTCTTTGTGGATGAAAATATTTATCCGCAAACGTTACATGTTTTGCAAACAAGGGCTGAATTTTTGGGTATAAAAATTATCAAAGGCAATGTAAATGACTTTCAATTTACGCCTGATTTTTTTGGTATTATGTTGCAATACCCCAATGGATACGGTGAGGCAAAAGATTATTCGGCATTTGTTCAAAGGGCAAAGGCAAATAACAGTAAAGTGTTGGTAGCCACTGACTTAATGGCATTAGCATTGCTGACACCTCCCGGAGAATGGGGAGCAGATTGTGCGGTAGGCTCGTCTCAACATTTTGGATTACCGATGGGATTTGGCGGTCCAACAGCAGGCTTTTTCGCTTGTACAGAAGAGTTTAAAAGACAAATGCCGGGCAGAATTATCGGTGTAACTATTGATAAATACGGCAAACGTGCTTTAAGAATGGCACTGCAAACTCGCGAACAACATATCAAACGGGAAAGAGCCACCTCAAATATTTGCACAGCATCTGCTTTAATGGCGTCTATGTCAGGTTTTTATGCCGTTTGGCACGGACAAGATGGTATCAAAGAAATTGCACTCAGAATCAATACTTTGACCGAATTATTGCACGCCGAATTGATTAAATTGGGCTATAAACAATACAATAAAGCATTTTTTGATACTTTGACGGTCGGTTCTCCGGTCGGCTCTCAAAAAGTGATAGAAACAGCCCTAAAACATGAAATCAATTTGCGAAAAATTTGCGATGAATGTGTAGGTATTTCTTTAGATGAAACCACTACATTAGCAGATGTAAATGAAATTTTGGAAATTATGGCAGAAGCAATCGGAAAACCATTTACAAAAATAGTTTGTGATGACGACTGCGATTGTAAGTCATTGATTAACATGCCATTAAAACTCATTCGGACATCAAGTTATCTTACACATCCTGTTTTTAACACTTATCATAGTGAAACAGAGATGATGCGATACCTTAAAAAGTTGGAAATCAAAGATTTATCTTTAAACAGAGCCATGATACCGCTTGGTTCTTGCACAATGAAACTCAATGCAGCAGCAGAAATGTTGCCTATCTCGTGGGTACGTTTTGCGGCTATACATCCTTTTGTTCCGCAAGAGCAAGTCAAAGGATATATGACTATGATACACAATTTGGAAAAAGATTTGGCGACCATTACGGGCATGGCGGGCGTGTCTTTGCAGCCCATGTCCGGCGCATCGGGCGAATATGCAGGACTTTTGGTTATCCGCAGATATTTTGATGCACAAGGCGCTAACAATCGCAATGTCTGTTTAATACCGTCTTCTGCACACGGCACCAATCCCGCTTCTGCTGCTATGGCTGGAATGCAAATTGTGGTCGTAAAAGCCACCCAAAACGGTGAAATTGACATCGAAGACCTCAAAACAAAAGCCGAAGAAAATAAAGATAATTTGGCTTGTTTGATGATTACCTACCCCTCCACACACGGCGTTTTTGAAGAAGGAATTTTGGAAATCACCTCTATCATTCATCAAAACGGCGGTTTGGTATATATGGATGGTGCCAATATGAATGCACAAGTCGGTTTGACCACTCCTGCATTGATGGGGGCGGATGTTTGTCATCTTAATTTGCACAAAACATTTGCAATGCCTCACGGTGGCGGTGGTCCGGGTGTAGGTCCTATTTGTGTAACGCCACAATTGCTTGATTTTCTGCCTAATCATTCTCAAATCGAATTAGGAGGCAAAAAAGGTGCGGCAGTTTCGGCGGCTCCTTACGGCTATCCGCTTTTGTTGCCCATCACTTACGGTTATATCAAAATGTTGGGCAAAGAAGGCTTAAAAGAGGCTACTATTTATGCCATTTTGAATGCCAATTATGTGATGGAAAGGTTGAAAAATACTTACAAAATATTGTACACAGGCAGCAAAGGCAGAGTAGCACATGAAATGATTTTGGATTGCAATTCATTTTCATTGACCGCACAAGTAGGCGATTTGGCAAAACGATTGATGGACTATGGTTTTCATGCTCCAACAGTGGCATTCCCTGTGCATGGAACGTTGATGGTAGAGCCTACCGAAAGTGAACCTTTGTCGGAATTAGACCGCCTTTGTGATGCTTTGATTGCCATTCGTAAAGAAGTTTCTGAAATTGAAAATGGTACTGTGGATAAGTCTAACAACGTGATTATCAATGCACCACATGTAATGGAAGTCGTTTGTGCAGATAAATGGGATTTACCCTATTCACGGCAAAAGGCTGCATTTCCATTGCCACATAATGATAAATATTGGCCCACCGTCTCCAAAGTAGATGATGCTTACGGCGATAGAAATCTAATGTGTACTTGTGAATTGTAAATAAAAAAGATTCTAAATTCTCATAATATAGGGGG
>JAISTU010000190.1 GCA_031272415.1 Bacteroidales bacterium
GAAGGGTCGTAATTGACAATTGTATAATGTACAGGAACTGCTATAGTATCAATTCTATAAGTATAATAATCCCTCATTGTATATTTGCCTTCTGTTCTATCTGCCACTCCAAAGAAGTCTACATCTTCCATTACCGACCAGAAATTGTCCTAAAAATGTGGCAAAAGTTGCAATCAATCGAAGAAATTCATGCTTTGACAGACATTCCGATGACTACAATTGCTGAAATTCTAAAACAAAATGGGATAAATATATAGCAATGGAAATTGCGAAAATTTCAGGAGAAAAAATCATTCTCCTTTGCCATAAAAAAAGTTGAGAATTAAGAGATTTTTTTGTATTTTTGCACCAATTTATTACAAAAATTAAAAAAAACACATTCCACATTCCACTTTCAACTATTTTGGCAAGGCATGCCATTGCCCTTACAACAATTCTCAAAAAGTCCCCATTGAGGGGGATTTAGGGGCTTTTAATTTTTAATTGCCAAATATCCTAACGCATACGTTTTCATTTGTTTGATCATAGAGAGCAAGCCGTTACTGCGGGTGGGGGTTAAGTATTGTGTTAGTTCAATTTGGTCAATAAAATCCAAATTAGCATCAACAATTTCTTGGGGCGTATGACCTGATAAAACGCTGATTAACAATGAAATAATTCCTTTTGTAATAATGGCATCGCTATCGGCTTTAAAATAAATTTTACCGTCTTTGTAATCGGCTTGTAACCAAACATTTGACTGACAGCCGGCAATCAAATATTTATCCTGTCGATATTGCTCATCAATGAGCGGTAAATTTTTCCCTAACTCAATGAGATAGTTGTATTTGTCTGTCCAATCGTCAAATAATGCAAATTCTGCAATAATTTTTTGTTCGCTTTCTTGTATTGTTATATTGTTCATTTAGAATAAGTTAAGTATTGTAAAAGATGGTCTGCAATTGTCATTGCTGTCATGGCTTTTATCACTGCTCTGACGCGTGGTGCAGCACAAATATCATGTCTGCCTTTGGGCTGCAAAACTGCTTCTTTTCCATATATATCCACGCTTTGTTGTGTTTGCGATAAAGTTGGTAAAGGCTTAAATGCCACCGAAAAATAAATATTTTCTCCGTTGGAAATGCCAGCCTGAATGCCTCCTGAATAGTTGGTTTTTGTGCGAAAATTTTCATCAAATTTATCATTGATTTGAGAGCCATATTTGCCCGCCGCCTCAAAGCCTGCTCCATATTGAAATCCTTTGGTAGCATTGATACTCAACAACGCTTTACCCAAATCGGCAGACAATTTGTCAAAAACGGGGCTACCCAGCCCAATGGGAACATTTTTTATCATCCCTCCTACCACGCAACCGACTGTATCTTGTTGATCTTTAACATTTTGTAATTCATTCAACATTTCTTTGGCAATTTGTTTGTCAGGGCAATGTAAAACATTTTCAGACGCTTTTTCCAACAGTAATTCAGTCCATTGATAAGGAGTGCATACTTTTCCGATTTGCAATGTAAATGTCTCTATTTCAATATTATATTGTCTAATCAACATATCTGCAAAACAGCCTCCTACGACTCTGCTTGCGGTTTCTCTTGCCGATGCGCGTCCGCCACCTCTATGGTCAAAAATGCCATATTTTTTCCAATAAACATAATGTGCATGAGAGGGTTTGAGGATGGTCTTTTCTTGTTGATAATCAATCTCTTGTAAGTCTTTATTTGCTATCAAAAAACCGATTGGAGTACCTGTTGTTTTGCCTTCAAAAATGCCTGAAAAAAACTCCACCGCATCCTCTTCTTTGCGGCTATTTATCGCCAAGGGGTCAATTTTTCGCTCTTGCAATTGTTGCTGTATATATTCAAAATCAACACTTAAACCCGCAGGACAGCCGTCTATAACGCCACCGATTGCCGAGCCGTGAGACTCCCCAAAGGTGGTCAATTTGAATATTTTCCCCAAAGTATTGCCTGACATAAACGATTATGATTTAAAAATTATTCCAATTCAAAATCCTCAAAATCAAAGCCGGGGGCGACAATGCAAGTAACAAGGGAATAGCCTTTTTGTGCTTTAATTTTTGCCATAAACCACGTGTTGGCAGCAATCACAATTTGGGGCTGCTCGCCTGCGCTGATATTATTACCAAGCAAAGTCGAAGTGATGTTACCGTTTTTACCTTTGCACGAAATTTCTATCGTTTCTCCCTGATGAAAAAGCCATGTTTCATCGGCATTTACTTTGTGCCATTGAGAAATATTGTCATCGGTGAGCATGTAATAAATGGCGGTTGCGGCGTTCTTTTTTCTGCCGTCCGCTGTGGTGATAATATGGTCACTGCGATAGGTTTCCTTGTAATATCCCCCTTCGGGGTGAGCCTGTAAATTCAACTCTTCTATCAATGATATATAATTGTTATTCAGCATATTATGTATTTTTTTTCAAAAATTGAACCCAAAATTTTCAAAATATAATTTTTTCATCTTTAAATGCTTTTTGCAGATTTTGTTTTTCCAATTCTTCAACGATTTTGATGTATCTTTGCTGCAAAATTTGCTCAATAATTCGTTGTTTTGCCAATTGAATGGGAATATAACCCTCATTTATCTTAAAATCAAGCACTTGCACGAGATAAGAATAGGTAGTGTCTGCCAATTCAAATTGGGTATGATTGCGTTTAAAATCTGTTTCATCAAAATTTTGCAAAGGAACTTCTTTAAGTATGTCGCTCAACAATAGCCAATCATTTGAAAGATAATAATTTACGGCATATTTGCTACACAAATCTGTCAATTCCATTTGCTCTTGTGCAGAAAGCGAAGATTTAAAAATTATCTTTTTAATTGTCTGAAAATGAGGCGCATGCAAAAATAATTTGGCATAATGAATTTTAACAATTGCCTCTTTTAACCTAAAACTTTCTTTATGGTCATTGTAATATGCCAAAATCTCATCATTTGTAACATTTTTATTGACTTTTTGCTCAATCATTTTATTTTTGTAGGCATAAATGAGCAATGAATTTTTGTATGCCTCAATTTCTTTATCAAAATTTTTCTCTTCTTTGGAGAGCGTTTTTTTTGCCTGATGCAACATTACCTGCTCTAAAATCCATGCATCAACATATTGTTGTCGCACGGACAAACTATCGGCAAGGGTGTCAAAAACGGGCAACATATCCGCTAACTCGCCGGCTGTCAATGTTTTATTATAAACCGTAGCAATCACTTCCGTATTGCGTTGACAGCCGCAATAACACCCTAAAATTCCCCCAAATAGCAATAATGCACCTTTTATTTTACTCAATTTTGCGATTATTTTCTCAGTTCCCTAAAAATAGTGGCATAATCCACCTCAATTTTGTTATTGGAGTGCAATTCTTCTGTCCATTTTTTTTCCAAATCTGCTTGATAGGCAGCCATAACAATCCCTTTTACATCTTCCATTGCTTTTGGCGAAGGTTGGAGTACTTTTTCTACTCTAACTACCTCATTTTCAGCCATATCTGCAATTACAAAACCTTCCGTAACATTGGTCCATTTGAACAATTTATCAAAGTTGGCATTTTGACCTTTATAATAAACCACTGTATCTATCAAAGCGGTAATGCTTTTCTTATTGAGTTGATTTTTAAGCCAATGTGCTGTTTTTCCTTTGTTTAAATATTTCACTGCATTGACCGCCGTGACGGAATCCACACAGCGTACAAGCAAGGCTTCCACGCGTACAGGATAGAGATATTTATCCTTAATCTGTTGATAATAAGGGTCTAATGTGAGCGAATCCGCATCTGCTTTTCTCCAAATCCGTTGGTCGGTAAGTTCATACAATAGCAATCCGTCCTTGTAATCTTTCATCAAAGCAGCAAATTTAGGGTTGTTTTTCTCTAAATTTTGATTTTCATAGTCATAGATGGTTTTTTCTTCAAAAATGCGATATAAATAGTTCAAAATCACCGGCATATCGGCAACAGAAGAGGTTTTTTGAAATTTAGATTGCTCATCTCTCAAAAAGCGTGCAAAGTCCTGCTGATTGTACGTTTTTCCGTCATAAATAAACATATCTTTGTGCAAATTTACAGCCGTATTGATGTCCCAATTGCCCGAAAGCAAAGACGTATCAACAATGGTATAAAAATCTTCAACAGGTCTTACTTTACTTTTTTTATCTATCAACTCCTGAAATCCCTTTTCTTTTTTAACACGCTCAATAAAAGCGTCTTTGCTTTTGTCGGAACGGCTGTCTCTCAAAATGTGCATAGCCACCGCATTAGTGTCTGTTTCAGGTGAATAGATGGTGTCTATAAAAACAATATGCCAGCCATAAGAAGATTTAATGGGCTTTGAAAATTCACCAATTTTTAAACCATACAAACCTGAAATAAAATCACCTTCATAGCGATTGCAACCAAATACGGACAAGTCGGATGAAACACTATTTGGGGTGTATTTTTTTATCGCATCTGCAAATTTCATACCGTTTTGGAGGTCTTGATACGCATTTTGAATTTTCTGATGAGCCGTAGTTTCGTCCGAAATTTTCTGCTCTTTATCCAACGCAAGACTTTTGTTGTACGGAATTAAAATTTGTTGTGCTTTGACTTTGCCCATTGCAGGCTTTTTTTCTTTGACATAAATCAAATGATAGCCAAAATTTGTCCGAATCGGCTGCGAAATTTGCCCAACAGGTGTTTGATATGCCCCATTTTCAAATTCATAAATCATGTCAAAAACAGTGAAATAGCCCAAATCACCACCATTTCCTTGCGAAATAATTTCACCGCTTGCAGAAAGTTTATTTTTTGCCGAAGGATCATCGGAAAGTTCGGTCGCCATTTTGCCAAAATCACTCCCTTTGAGCAATTGCTCCCGAATTTTAAGAATTTCTTTGTATGCCTTCAATGTATCTGCCGGCAACGCATCTGAATATACCTGTTTGAGAATGTGAGAGGCACGTAAATCCCATTTTGCACGCTCAACTGCCTCATTTAGAATATTTTGAGTAACTTCTTTGTCCGTCAAATTCTGCACTGAAGCCTGATTGCGATAACTCGCAAATTCCTTTTGTATATTGGGCAATGTGTCCAATTGTTTGCTTTCTGCCTCTTGACATTTAAGCAAATAGTCCACATACAACGCCAAATAATCCCTAATTTGCTGGTCTGTAGCCTTTTTAGGGTCATTATTTTGAATGTACGCTTGCCTTAATTGAGACATCGTAACTTTATCTTTGCCCGCTGTTACAACAATAGGGTCATTCGTAACGGATTGATTTTGAGTAGATTGTGCATTTAAAATCACTCCACAACCGCTAAATCCGCAAAACAGTAAAACAACATTTAAACATCTGATTCTCATATTCTTTGTATTATATTGATTATACATTTTTTATATTTACTATTCTTAATATTTTATTTTATATTTTTTATTAACGTAACTATTGCACAAAATAGTATATATTTTTGTTATTTTTTTTGAGAAAAAGTACTTTTATTATATGTAATTTATTGAAAAAGAAGAAATTAAATAGAGTGGAGAGTTGGTATTAGTTCAATTTTAGAACGTTTTTCTCCCAAAATGCAAAAAAACATCATTCTTTTTTATTCCAATGATTTTTCATATATTCTTCTGTAAATTTTTCACATGCACACTTTTCACTTGGAATAGTTGCTTGATGCTGAAATATTGTTTTTTTTGATTTTATTTTTCTAAATATCTGTTTTTCACGACACAAATATAGTACAAGCACTTCATAGTTAGAATGGCAACAAGGAATTAAAAAACTAACATATCTCCTTT
>JAISTU010000007.1 GCA_031272415.1 Bacteroidales bacterium
TTGTTGGTTTCCTTTTCGAGCAAAGTGCCAACAAAAAGTTTGAGGTACTCAACAAAGTTAATGACGACACTTTGGTAAAAGTTATTCGTAATGAAAACGTTTGTCAAATCCCTAAAAAAGAAGTAGTTGTGGGCGATATTGTAATTCTCGAAACAGGAGAAGAAGTCCCTGCGGACGGCGAACTTTTAGAGGCTGTTTCATTGCAAATTAACGAATCAACGCTGACAGGGGAGCCTATCTGCAAAAAGACTATCAATCCTGCCGATTTCAACAAAGACGCTACTTATCCGTCAAATTATGCCATGAAAGGCACAACCATTGCAGACGGACACGGTATTATGCAGATTTTGGCAGTCGGCGATAAGACCGAATACGGCAAAGTTTATGAGGGTGCTCAAATTGATAACAGTGTAGAAACGCCTCTCAATCAACAATTAGACCGTTTGGCGGGTTTGATAACCAAAGCAAGTTATGCCATTGCTATTCTGATAGTTGTGGGTCGTTTGATTTGGTATTTTGTTGAAAATTCGGGCGTCGCTTTCGACTGGCTTTTGTTCGGAGGCTTTTTCCTAAAAACCGTAATGATAGCCGTAACGGTGATTGTTGTTGCCGTGCCGGAAGGTTTGCCGATGTCGGTAACATTATCTTTGGCATTGAGTATGAAGCGAATGTTGAGTACCAACAACCTTGTCCGCAAAATGCACGCCTGCGAAACTATGGGGGCTACAACCGTGATTTGCACCGATAAAACAGGAACGCTGACACAGAATCAAATGAAAGTCTGGAACTTTGATTTTTTTGATTCCCTTGATAAGTCAAATCAAAATACTCCCACGAATCACAGTTCAGACATTATTTACGAAGGCATTGCTGTCAATTCCACTGCTTATTTGGATTATTCCGACCCTGCCAAAATCAAGGCACTTGGCAATCCTACCGAAGGAGCATTATTGATTTGGTTGCACGAAAACGGCATAAATTACTTGCCTTTACGCGAAAATGCCGAAATTGTTGAACAACTTACATTCTCCACCGAGCGAAAATATATGGCAACCATTGTCCATTCGCCTTTGTTGAACAAAAAAGTGTTGTATGTAAAGGGAGCACCCGAAATAGTTTTAGGATTATGCAAAAATGTTCCCGTCGAAAAAGAGAAAATTGAAAAGCAACTCATTGATTATCAAAACAAAGCAATGCGAACATTGGCTTTTGCATACGCCATTTTGGAAGAGGATATTGATTGTTTCAAAGACGAAAAAATCAACCTCGATGCTTTCAATCATAATAATCAAAGTTCAGACATTCATTTTCTTGGCATTGTTGCCATTTCCGACCCTGTACGTTTGGAAGTGCCTGATGCCGTAAAAAATTGTCTATCAGCAGGTATCAATGTAAAAATTGTTACCGGCGACACACCCGGTACGGCAAAAGAAATTGCTCGTCAAATCGGACTTTGGAAAGAAAATGAGCCTGAAATTCACCACCTAACGGGAGCAGAATTTGCCTCTATGACTGACAAAACCCTTTTGGACATCATTCTTGACCTTAAAATTTTGTCGCGTGCCCGTCCGATGGATAAACAGCGTTTGGTACAACTTTTGCAGCAAAAAGGTCAGGTTGTGGCAGTTACGGGCGACGGCACCAATGATGCACCCGCTCTCAATGTCGCACAAGTCGGACTTTCAATGGGCGACGGCACAAGTGTTGCCAAAGAAGCAAGCGATATAACCATTATTGACAATTCATTTAACAGTATTTCGCGGGCAGTAATGTGGGGACGGTCGCTCTACCAAAACATTCAGCGTTTTATTCTTTTCCAAATGACTATCAATGTTGCCGCTTGTATTATCGTACTTATAGGTGCATTTTTGGGAACAGAATCCCCGCTGACAGTAACGCAAATGTTGTGGGTGAATTTGATAATGGACACTTTTGCCGCACTCGCATTAGCCTCCTTGCCACCTAATGAAAAAGTGATGAAAGAAAAACCCCGCAAAACCGAAGATTTTATTATCAACAAAGCCATGTGGCAAAGCATTTTGGGAGTAGGCATTTTCTTTGTGATTTTACTTTTCGGATTGTTGCAATATTTCAAACATGCTGATATAGTTTCGTTAACGGATTTCAATGCGACCGAATTTATTAAATCATACTTTAATTTTTCGCAAGGGAATGGCTTGTCGTCTTATGAATTATCTTTATTTTTCACTATTTTTGTGATGTTGCAATTTTGGAATATGTTCAATGCCAAAGCGTTTTTAACAGGTAAATCTGCCTTTGCAAATATCGGCAAATCAAAAGGTTTTTTAACCATAGCGGCGGTCATTTTATTGGGTCAATTTTTGATAGTTACTATTGGAGGTGAAATGTTCAATGTAACACCGCTCAAATGGACAGATTGGGGAATAATCATCGGCATT
The DNA here is from genome assembly GCA_031272415.1 of Bacteroidales bacterium. GTDB lineage: Bacteria > Bacteroidota > Bacteroidia > Bacteroidales > WCHB1-69 > JAISTU01. Next base: position 2,421 of record JAISTU010000007.1, read on the forward strand.
ACCTCATTTGTCCTTTGGCTCCCCGAAAAAACAAGAATCCTCAAAAGGAAAAGATAGAGAAAAAGGAGGAAAGGAACAGGGTGAAGGAGGAATGATTTTTTCCCTTTCACCCTTTTTTCCTATACCTTTCGCCCCCCCGACTTGCACTTCTTATCCCAAAATAATTTTAATTTTATATCGTTTCCTCCACTTGTCATTGTGGGCTTGACCCGCAATCTCCCCCTTTATACAATGGTCTATTTTTGTTGCATTTTGGTATTACTTCAAATTTTGCACAAATGCACCTTCTTTTTTCAAATCATGCACCGGAATTGCCCTTTGATTACAAACACTTTTGATTTTTTGGGCAGTATTATAAGAAAGGCTGCCATCGAGTATAACAACCTTACAATCAATGTTTTGCAAAAAATCTTCAGGTTTATAAAATTCTCTATTGCTTAGCAGTAAAAAATCTGTTTTAATCTTTTGAGAATCAGAACGATAGCGAATGGGATGGTCAAGAATGAGCAAATTACAATTTTTAAATTGGACAAAGTTCGCTTTTTCTTTATATTTTATCTCATTGATTCTGTGTGCAATACGGCAATTTTTAACAGAATATTCTACCGAAAAAGGGTCAATGGACGCAAAATTGTCTGCCAAACAAATGGCTTTTTGCCCTTGTATGTAATCTATATAATATTGATTATCAACACTATAAAAAATTATTTTCTCTTGTTGAGAAATCTTTGTGATGTTGTATATCTCTGTAAATAAAAAGAGAGCCAAAAAAGAACAGCCAAAAATAAGTAAGTCTTTTTTCTTATACACGCAAGCACTTGATAATAAGATAATTATAAGATATAAAAACAACATTTGTCCATTAGAAAGCGGAATATTTTCACTCACCGAAAACGGCAAAGCATCAATACTTGTTACCGTGAAATTCATTATTTTGACAACAAATTTCAACAAAAATGCAAAAACAGTAAACAAAGGCAGCCAAAATGAAGATAGCAATACCACTATTCCTAATCCGATAATAACAGGTACAAGCGTGATAATCAACAAATTAGTTAATAAAAAATAGTTAGGAAATTGATGAAAATAAAAAGTTGCCAAAGGTGCAGTAAAAAGTTGTGCCGCCAAAGAAACGGTAACAATTCCCCAAAAATATTTCACAATTTTGTTTTTTGGTGTCCAAAGTTTATCCAATCGCTGTTGCAGCCAAACAATGCCAAAAACCGCCAAATAAGAGAGTTGAAAACCAACCTCAAACAACAACAGCGGCTCTATGAGCAGCAAAACCAACATAGAAACCAATAAACTGTTATAACTATTTGATTTTCTTTCCATTATGCCTGCCAAAGCCATAAAAGTAAACATTGTTGCTGCCCGCAAAACAGAAGGCGAAAGTCCTGTCAGACAAGCATAAAACCAAATAATGAGCAAAAGTAGAAAGGTACGTAAAATTTTTTGAAATTTATTTTTATTTAAAAAACCCAATAAAACGCTCATTATCATGTAAATAATTCCCAAATGCATGCCTGATACACAAAGGATATGACTTGCCCCTGCATTGGCATAACTTTGTTGCAAATAGTAATCCAAACTTTCGCTGTAACCCAACAAAATAGCCGCCGTAGCACCATATTCGCCGTCCGACATATTGCATTTTTTGAGCGTGTTGAGCATTTTTCCCCGCAATACAGATGCCATTCTAAATAACCAATTTCCATTATTTTCGCTCAAAATTTGCCATCTACCATTGGCAACAAAACCATATAAATAAATGGATTTTACTTTTAAATATCGCTGATAATCAAATTCATACGGATTTTTTGGAGGCGAAATTTCCTGCAAATTACTTTTAAATATCAATTTATCACCATATTTTAAATTTTGAGCCGCCGGAGAACGGGAAATATACACATTTGCCAATGTAGAGCAGGAAAAAAATGTGTCATTTGAGCGATATTTTTCCAATCGGATACGCAATTTCACACTTTTTTCGCTCACAGAAGGCGTTTGCGTGATAGTGCCGATAAAAATATTGTTACAGGATTGATAAAGTTGAGCAGGCGGTTGAGCAGATTTAATATGTAAATCAGTGTAAATCAATGAGATAGAGAAAATAAAAAACATCCCCAAAACATTTTTAAGAATTTGTTTTTGAATTTTAAAAATGGCAATTAAGCATAAAAAAATTACACAAACAACTAAAATAGTAACCGTAAAATAAATTAAAAATGGCGGAAAATGGAACAAAAAAGCGAGCAAAATCCCTCCAATAAAAGGCGGAAAAAACCGCAAAAGAGGATATTTGTTCCACCTAAACATAATTTTATGTTTTTTTATTGAAAAAATGCTGGGCATCACCCCATTCGTTGTAGCCGATGACGGTTCCTACGCTTGCCAAACGTCTTTGTAAGCACCCCATACATTGCTCGGAAGTGTCTGATACACAAGGTTTATTGTCATACAATTGATAATTTTCTCTATATTTTGTAGGGGTAAGATTGGGCATGATAACATTGGCACCAACTTTCACTGCCAACTCACGTCCTTGCGGGTGTAATGCCTGCATTGCGGTGGCGGCGGCTATATTTACATCTTTGATAAATATTCTCAAAACGGCTATCATGTTCAAAGTCAAATAAAAACGCTCATTTTGCGACAACAATTCATCTTTGCGGGCATAAAGTGGCGTTTGATGATGCTCTGAATAGGGTCCCATGCCAATCATATCAATATCTTGTTCTTTAAAAAAAAGCAAATCATCCGCCAAATCGGATAAAGTTTGTCCGGGGACTCCTATCATCACACCCGTACCGACTTGATAACCAATCTGTTTCAAATTTTGTAAACATTTTACCCTTTGATGATAATCATGGAGTTGATTTTGAGGATGTAATTGTTTGTAAAGTGTTGGATTTGAGGACTCTATACGCAATAAATAGCGATGTGCACCGGCGACAAACCATTCTTTATAAACTTCTTCGGACTGCTCACCACATGAAAGCGTAATCCCTATCTTATTGTCTGACAAGGATTTAATAGACCGCAAAAGATAACTAATATGTTCTGTAAATTTTCTATCACTCCGCTCGCCGGATTGCAAAACCATAGAACCATAACCTGCACTGAGAATAAGGCGGGCGGCAGTCATAACTTCCTCATCTTCAACAATATATCTTATAACGGCTGTATTACTTTTTCGGATTCCGCAATAAAGACAATCTTTACTACATAGATTTGAATATTCAAGTAATCCCCTGAAATACACATATTTACCTGTTTGTTCTTCTCTGATTTTTCGGGCATAATCAAATAATTTTTGTTGTTCTTCCCCTTTCAAAGACAACAAAAACACAAGGTCTTCCTTTGTCAATTGTTCCTTTTTTAAAATATTTTCTACACCACACATCATTGTTATAAAAAATCAGTTTTGTATAAATACAAAGATACACAAATTCTTCAATTAAAAATTAAAAAACCTTTTTTTTCAGAGTGGAGAGTGGAGAGTGGAAATTTTTTTTTGCATTTTGGAATAAAAACGTTCTAAAAATTGGAAAAATTTTGTCCATTCCCCGTCCTGAAAGGACAAAACTTTCAGGCTAAATTCTCTGCCTTTATAAAATCCTGATAATCTTATAAATCTTATTAAAATCACAGTTCAGACAAGGAGATTGCGGGGCAAGCCCGCAATGGCAGGACACAAACGCCGTTTTGCCCTGTTTGATACGTTCATCTCAAGTACAAATCCCTTTGAGATAAACTCTTTGAGCGTTTTTGTCGCCCAAATGCGGAAATCGGTAGCGAGTTTGGAATTTACGCGGTAACCGACAGCGATAATAGCATCCAAACTGTAAAATTTGGTCTTATAGTTCTTGCCGTCGGAGGCAGTTATTTCCCAAAAACGATTGATAATTTACAAAAATACACCTTTTCTCAATATAAATTCATTTTTTTGCAAAACAGGTCATTGAGTGTTACCTATTTTCAAATCATTATAAACCCACTCTAAAGCCTTTTTGGACTTAATTTTCACGCTTGGAACTACACCTTTGCCTTCTATTCTTTCACCCGTATCGGTAACATATTCGGCAATCGGGATTGCGGCATAAAATCCACCGCCAATGTCAAAAATTTTAGGAGAAAGCACTTGCCCTGCCGTAGTTTCGCCTACAACAAGCGCGTTCCCGCTTTTTTGCAACCCCAAAACTAAAGGTTCGCCGGCGCTTGCGGTTTTAGAATCAACTAAAATGTATATTTTTTTTAACTCAGGAATATGAACTTTTTCATTCGGGGAAAGCCGTATTTTTACTCCTTTCTCTTTTTGTAAAATTCTTGTAAAACTCTCGTAATCAAAGTTTTCCAAAACATAAAAATCATCTGAAATACAATTTTCACTTTCGTAGCAAAGCCGTGTTGCAAAATTTCCGCCGCTAATTGTGTCTTTGATTAACATAGATGCCGTTTCACAGGCATTTTTCAACAATCCGCCAGGCATTTTTCTGAAATCGAGAATGAAAATTTTGCCATGCTTATATCGGTTAAAAACGCTGTCAATTTCCGAAATTCTACCTGATAATGTATTGAATTTCAATAAAATAACTGAATCGTTTACTTCCGTAGCCTCAATTTGATTTTCCGACAAAGTACGCTCCAAATCAATATCCGTTTTCAGCAGCGAAAAATGCGAAAAACCGACATTTCCTGCATTCGCGAAAAACAACAGCATAAAATCCAAATCGTCATCTACCAGCGGAATTTTTGCCTGCATTTTACCGATAAACTTTGTCCAGTTTTTGGTTTTTACCAGATTAGGATTAAAAATGTTTCGTTCGGTTATTTTTTGTAAATTATTGAAAATAAATTCATAATAGTTCATTTTTTCTTGTTCACCGTCAATTTTTCGTGCGATAAATGTTCCGAAACTTTCGTCGCCGAAAATAACTGTCGCTTTTACATAATTTTCCGTTGCAATCACGCTGTCGAGCGAAAAAGTACCAAAAAGCGAATGCAATTTGCCCGAATTTTCGATAATTTCCAACGCAACAATTGATTCTTTATATTCGCGTTTTTGTAAAGTGCGTAAAAATTTCGCTTTCAAAGTCCCAAGGAAAATTTTATCTCGGTCAGACGCACTTTTAAGCACAAAATCAACATCGGAAATTGCAATTTTGGTTGTAAAAAATTCAAATTTTCCTAAATCGGGCAATTCAATTTCAGCAAACCATTTTTCCTGCGAAAACGCGTTTACATTTAACAACAAAAGCATAAAAAGCACTATCTTTTTCATATTCTTGATTTTAGTTATTCCCATTTATCAGATTTACAACGATTTGTCTCATGCTGACGCCAGAAAGTGTTTAATTCGGCGCCGACAACTTCGGGGTACTCCATTGGCAATGAGTGGGTTGCATCACTGTAAACCCGTACGGTAGCGTTTGCGACTGATTGTGCGTTTTTGACGGCTTTTGCGCCGGTTATCGGGGACTTGCCGCCGATGGCTACATAGAGAGGCAGTGAGAACTTGGCGCGCTCTTCTTTGGATAGTGTCTTGGGCGTCGGGAGTTTAGCCGCTATGTATCCGGCGCTTGCGGTAGTTATCATTCTTGCCATCTGTTCGTCGGACGCGACGTCTTCTTTTGCGGCGCCGGTCATTTTGGCAAGCCCGCTGTCGCGCCATGATTTCGGCAAAAAGGACATGCTCGCAACCGTAGCCCAAAACAAGACCGCTGCGGAGGGGTAGTTCAGCGCAAAAGCCGGGTCAAGGAGGGCAACCGTCGCAACCTGTTCAGGATGCAACATAGCAAAATTCGCTGCAAACCCGCCGCCGAAAGAATGACCTGCTATATGCACTTTGCCTGCGCCCAAAGCGCCAATCGTCTCGCTCATCCAGCCCGCCACATCTTCGTAGCCGTTAAATGGAACAGTCTGAACAGATTTTCCGGCGTCCCCCAAAGCGTCGAAGGCGTAAACGGTGTGCTCGGAAATTATCGTCGCCAAGTTATCTTTCCACATCGGGACGCCCGAACTTCTCCCCGGCAGCAACACAACCGGCGGAATGTCAGCGCTTTGCACATTCGTCCACTCATAGCCCCGTACAATCCCCCAAGACGTAGAAATGTCCAAAACCTTCGAGGGTTGCGGCATGGCAGCCATTAACTCGTCGTAGGCGGCAAAATATTTTTCCTGCCACAAAGGGCTTGCAAAATGACCAACGCTCATATTTTCAGGCTTTTTCTTCAATT
>JAISTU010000053.1 GCA_031272415.1 Bacteroidales bacterium
ACTTCACAATCAAGTTATTGGTTTGGAAATTCAATTACCGTTACAGCGTCAATAGAGAATAATGGAACAGGTGCATTTTCGGGCGAAATTGTTGCCTCTGTATTTAATTCACAAGGTGCTTTTATATCTGATATATCTGCTCCGCAATCAATTTCTTTAAACCCCAATACTTACACTACTAAAATATTTACCCATGCAGGTGGAGTGCCGTTTATTCCGGGGGATTATCATGTAAGAGTTTTTTACAGAACGATTGGAGGGTTATGGACTCTTGTACCCCATGATTACGGAATTTTATTGGATGAAATCAATTATGCTGAATTTACGGTTACATATTCATCAGATATTGAAACAAATTCTGCCTTTACTATCAGCAATAATGGAGGTAAATTGATACAAGGCAGTTCGGCAACAGTCAACGTGGATATAAAAAATACAGGTGCAAGTACATTTTATGGGTCATACAAAGTATGTTTGCTCAATTTGGAGGGAATTACACAACAAGATATTCAAACGCTCACAGACAACAATGGATTGCCTTCAACTTATCATTATTCAAATGGTGTTGACTTTTCAGGAACGATAACTGTTGACCCGGGTACATATTTATTAACGCTTGCTTATCAGCCACAAGGGACAGGGGTTTGGTATTATGCAGGCAGTTCTAATTATTCAAATCCTGTGTATGTAATTGTGGAAGCACCTGCTATTCCGCCTGATATATATGAGGTTAATGATGTTTTTTCGCAATCGCATTCATTAACAGCCTCATTTTCAAACAATAACGCAACCGTTTCCACCACAGGAGCGACTTTGCATACAGGCACAGATATTGATTATTACAAAATTATATTGCCTTCGGGCTATAATTATACACTGACACCACGACTGCATGATGCCTACAATAGTGGAAATGGTCAAACTTATACGGTAGATGCCTCGTTTTCTTATTCTGTTGACGGCGGAAACAATTGGTCTGAAACTTACGATGATATTGTGTATAGCAATATCACTATCAATAATGGAGGCACGATATATTTCAAAGTTGCACCTTATTTTACAGGCAATACAGGTACTTATTTGTTAAATGTCAGTATTTCTCGCACAGAAATTCAGAGCAATAATGCTGATTTAGCGACACTTACAGTCAATCCGGGAACGCTAACACCTGCTTTTAATGCCGGCATATTCAATTACATTGTAGAAGAGCCTTATAGTGTTACTTCGATTACTATCAATGCCACTGCCGCCGATGCGAATGCTACTATTATCGGCAGAGGCGGTTTTGCACTCAATGTAGGACAAAATATTTTCCACGTAATTGTAACGGCACAGGATGGTGTTACACAAAAGGATTACACTGTGATTGTTACCAGAGCAAACAACACAAGTATAGCAGAAAGTAACATTTCCGCATTGCAAATTTACCCCAATCCCGCCTCTTCGCAATTAAAAATTAAAAATTATCAATTAGAAGATGGTGAAAATGTGGAGATTGTAGATGTTTTAGGTCGTGTTCAACAATCAACAATCGTTAATCAACAATCTGAAATAATAATTGATGTTTCACATTTAGCAAAAGGAATGTATTTTATCAAAATCGGGAATTGGAGAGGAAAGTTTGTAGTTAATTAAAAATTAAGAGTGTATAGAAATGTAGAGACGTGGTACGCTAACGTCTCTACACTCTCTTTGAGGCAAGGCATGCTTTTCCCATACAACAAAAATCTCTCTTCATTTTTTAATTGAATCTACGGGCTTGGTATCATTTTTGTATCTTTGTTTGTTTTATAAAAACATATTTTACAATAACATAAATAAAAATATCAACGACAAACATGAAACGGACGCTTATAAAAATAGACGAACAAAAATGTACAGGCTGTGGCTTGTGTGTAGAAGGGTGCCATGAAGGGGCTTTGCAATTGATAGACGGTAAAGCACGGATTATCAGCGAATTATATTGTGATGGTTTAGGGGCTTGCATTGGGGAATGTCCTGTCGGTGCAATCATTACGCAAGAGCAGGAAGCAGAGCCTTATGACGAAAATGCGGTCATGGAAAAAATTTGCCCCAAAGGTGAAAAAACAATTATTGCACATCTCAAACATCTCAAAGAACACCAACAAACAGCATTTTTTGAGCAAGGAGTGGAATATTTACGCAAACATAATATTGATATTGATTTGTCGACATTACATTCGCACTCAGATGGTCATTTTGAGGGTTGTCCGGGTGCAAAAGAGCGGATTTTTGCTGTAAATCAAGAGGTTACGGCATTACAAGAAAGTCCTTCTTTTTTGCAACAGTGGCCCATACAGTTGCATTTGGTCTCTCCGCAAGCGACATTTTTTAGGAATGCAGATGTGTTGTTGGCAGCCGATTGTACGGCATTTGCGTTAGGAAATTTTCATCCCAAATATCTCAAAAATCATGCTTTAGCCATCGCTTGCCCTAAATTGGACAGCCAACAAGAGATTTATGTTGAAAAATTAACGATCATGATTGAGCAAACAAACATTAACACATTGACAATCATTACAATGGAAGTTCCTTGTTGTAGCGGATTGATCAGGTTGGCACAAAAAGCAGCCTCACAAGCACAAAGAAAAATACCTCTCAAATCTATCGTTGTCAGTTTAGATGGGAAACTTTTGCAAGATAATTGGCTGTAAATGAGCGTTTTATTCCTTGCAAAATCTACTTTGCCAATTTTTACAGATGCTCACCGAAAGCCACACCGAAGAAAAGAATGTGATGATAAAAGTCGTTGTAAATCTGATAAATGGGAATTATTAAATATAGAAAGATTATGACAGAAGAAAACAGTTTAGCCGTAAATATTATCCCTGAATTGATTGAAAGTATCAGTCAAATTATGGTGAATGCTCGTAGGCGTGTGGCGGCTACGATTAACAACGATTTGATTGTAACCTATTGGACAATCGGCAAAGAAATTGTTGATAAAGAGCAGAATAACAATATTGACAATCAAACTTCGCGGCAAATTATTCTGCAACTTTCGCGCCAACTTACACAAACGCTCGGAACAGGTTTTTCTCGCTCTAATCTGTTTAATATGAGGAAATTATACATCGAATTTCCAAGTGTCCAGGCAGTGCCTGGACAGATTTCGTGGACAAGTTTGTGCGAAATTTTGCTGATTGACGATAAAAATAAACGCAATTTTTATCTGCAAAAATCTATTGAAGGAAATTGGTCGTCAAGAGAATTAATCAATCAGAAAAAACGAATGCTCTATGAACGCAGTTTGTCCAACAAACGAACAGAAATTCAAGAAAATATTATTTCGCAAATTGTTCAATATAACCCCGAAAGCATTGTCAAAGACCCTTATGTGCTTGATTTTTTGGGTGTCCCCGAAAACGAACATTTGGAAGAATCCGAACTGGAAAACCGCCTGATAATGCACCTCGAAAAGTTTTTGCTCGAACTTGGAAACGGTTTTATGTTTGTTGGCAGGCAAAAACGCATCACGATAAACAACACGCATTATTACATTGATTTGGTTTTTTACAACAAAATTTTGCGAAGTTATGTGCTTATAGAATTGAAAACCAGAAAATTACAGATAGAAGACGGCGGACAGGTAAATACTTATCTCAACTATTACAAAACGGAAATCAACGACGAGTACGACAACCCGCCTGTCGGCATAATTCTTTGCGCCGAAAAAGACGAAATCGCCGCCGAATATATACTTTCGGGCTTTGAAAACAATATTTTTGCCTCAAAATTTATTACCGTTTTACCCGACAAACATCTACTCGAAGAGCAGGTGAAATTCGTGCTGGAAAATGAAAATATAACAGAAAAATGAAATTATTAACCGCCTGTAAGGGCATATACAGAATTGAAACAAATGAAAAAAATGCCTGAAGATATGAGCGTTGGTCATTTTGCAAGCCCTTTGTGGCAGGAAAAATATTTTGCAGCCTACGACGAGTTAATGGCTGCCATGCCGCATCCCTCGAAGGTTTTGGACATTTCTACGTCTTGGGGGATTGTACGGGGCTATGAGTGGACGAATGTGCAAAGCGCTGACATTCCGCCGGTTGTGTTGCTGCCGGGTAGAAGTTCGGGCGTCCCGATGTGGAAAGATAACTTGGCGACGATAATGTCCGAGCACACCGTTTACGCCTTCGACGCTTTGGGGGATGCCGGAAAATCTGTTCAGACTGTTCCATTTAACTGCTACGAAGATGTGGCGGGCTGGATGAGCGAGACGATTGGCGCTTTGGGAGCAGGCAAAGTGCATATAGCAGGTCATTCTTTCGGCGGCGGGTTTGCGGCGAATTTTGCGCTGCTGCATCCCGAACAGGTTGCGACGGTTGCCCTCCTTGACCCGGCTTTTGCGCTGAACTACCCCTCCGCAGAGGTCTTGTTTTGGGCTACGGTTGCGAGTATGTCCTTTTTGCCGAAATCATGGCGCGACTGTGGGCTTGCCAAAATGACCGGCGCCGCAAAAGAAGACGTCGCGTCCGACGAACAGATGGCAAGAATGATTACTGCCGCAAGCGCCGGATATATAGCGGCTAAACTCCCGACGCCCAAGACATTATCCAAAGACGAGCGCGCCAAGTTCTCACTGCCACTCTATGTAGCCATCGGCGGCAAATCCCCGATAACCGGCGCAAAAGCCGTCAAAAACGCACAATCAGTCGCAAACGCTACCGTACGGGTTTACAGTGATGCAACTCATTCATTACCAATGGAGTACCCCGAAGATGTCGGCGCCGAATTAAACACTTTCTGGCGTCTGCATGAGACAAGTCGTTGTAAATAAACAAAAAACCTTAACAAGGATATAAAACCTTGTTAAGGCTATGCGCTATTTGTCCGTGTACTCAAAAGTAGAAATCGATAGCGTTACGCCGGCTAAAGCAACTG
>JAISTU010000159.1 GCA_031272415.1 Bacteroidales bacterium
AGGAGGGTGCAAAAATGCAAAAAAAATCCCTCCTTTTATATTTCATATTTCTTTCATATTTTTCAAAAAATTCATTGCTGTTTTATTGAAAAAGAGTGAGTTATCAATATTACATAAATGTCCTGCATTGGGGACGATAGAAAGGAAAGCATTTTTTGAGGGATATTTTTCCAAAAATTGTTTTACTCTCGGCAAAAACATGTAATCCTCTTCGCCCATTATGTAAAGTGTTGGTATTGATATTTTTAAGGAATAAATATGGCTTAAATAATCCGTAATTTTAGTTGTCAAAGCGAGCCAGCGTGAAAATTCTTTTTGTCCAATTTTTATTGCATTGTCAATGAACATATTACGAGAAAATTGATGTCGTTTTTTTGGCATTAAAATTTTGGAATAGAATTTATAAATCCACATATACGGCATAAATTTTCGCAAGGGACGCACGATAGTGAGCAAAATTTTGGAACGTAGATTAAACTCTATAATCGTACCTGCCATTATCATACTTTTTACCCGCTGCGGATATAGTTGTGCAATTTTGCGGATAACAATTGTACCCATTGAACAACCCATGAAATGACATGCTGTAAGTTGCAGATAATCAATCACTTCCATTACATTGCTAATAATTTCATCATACGAATATTGCCTACTAAAAGGTAGCCTCGCTTTAGATTGTCCGTGTCCGGCAAGGTCTATCAACAAAAGGTTATATTCTGCCGCAAAAACAGCAATTTGTTTGTAAAAAACAGCACTGCTACCGCCCAGTCCGTGTATAAACACCATCCATTGAGTAGTATTTTTATTTTCAAAAGTCTTGTAAAACAGCATTTTTAGGTTATTTATTCAACATTTTTAGAAACGTTTCTTCGCTGATAATAGGGATGTTCAAACTTTGGGCTTTTGCCAATTTGGACGGTCCCATATTATCACCGGCGATAAGAAAATTAAGATTGGAACTCACTGATGATAAGCGTTTTCCGCCATATTGCTCAATCATATTTTCCAATTCTTTTCTTCTGTCCGCTGTGGCGAATGTGCCACTGACCAAAAAAGTTTTACCTTCCAAAACATCCGAAACGGGTGCCAGATGGGTGGATTGAGTTAATTCAAATTGCAATCCAAAACTTTTTAAATCATTGATTATCTGCAAATTATCATCATCGTGGAAATATTCAATCAAAGTTTGTGCCAATTTTTCTCCCACATCTTCAACAGTCAATAATTCTTCCTTTTTTGCGACCGCCAAAGCATCTAAACTGCGGAAATGGATGGCTAATTTTTTTGCTGAATTTTCACCTATATATCTGATACCCAGCGCATAAAGCACTCTTTCAAAAGGAACTGATTTTGAATTTTCAATCGCTGTTAGCAAATTTTTGACCGTTTTTTCTCTAAAATAAACAGTCCTTTCTTTTTGTGTATTTTCGTCCAAATAGGTGCGGTGAATTCCCAACAAATTCTCATATTTTAACCGATAAAAATCCGTAATATTTTTGAGCAATCCTTTTTCATACAACAAATCCGTTTTTCCTTCGCCTAAACCCTCAATATTCATGGCTTTACGCGAAACAAAATGCTCTAAACAGCCTTTAATTTGCGGCGGACAATGTGCAAAATCAGGGCAATAAAAACCTGCTTCTCCTTCATTTCGGTTCAATTTTGCACCACAATCGGGGCAAGTGTCAGGAAATTCTATAATATTCGCATTATCAGGACGTTGTGAAATGTCAATTCCTACAATTTTGGGAATAATTTCACCCCCTTTTTCCACAAAAACGCTGTCGCCGTTGTGAATGTCCATTTGTGCAATAAAATCGGCATTGTGCAAAGTCGCCCGCTTAACAATTGTGCCTGCCAAAGACACCGGAGCAAGATTGGCAACAGGAGTAACAACACCTGTCCTGCCGACTTGATAACTCACTGATAATAACTTTGTTAACACCCTTTCGGCTTTGAATTTATACGCAATCGCCCAACGTGGATTTTTGGCAGTAAAACCCAAAAGTGCCTGCTGTGAATAAGAATTAACTTTTATCACAACTCCGTCAATATCAAAGGGTAAAGTTTTTCGTTTTTGGTCCCAAAGTTCAATAAAATCCCCAATTTGAGCAATATTTTTGCACACTTGCATATAAGGCGACACTTTAAATCCCCATTCTTTTAGTTTTGTAATACTTTGATAATGAGTAGGTTGTATTTTTTCCCCATTGACAACAAAATAGACATAAAAATCCAAGTTCCGTTTGGCTACTTCGGCAGAGTTTTGTAATTTAAGACTGCCCGATGCTGCATTGCGCGGATTGGCAAAAGGTGTAAGTAATTGATTTTCACGCTCTTGATTCAAAGCATAAAAACTTTTATAAGGCATAATAATTTCACCTCTTACTTCTAAATTTTTAGGAAAATCACCCTGCAACAGCAAAGGCACAGAGCGGATGGTACGCACATTTACCGTAACATCATCGCCTTGTACTCCGTCTCCCCGCGTGCTTGCTTGCTGCAATTTGCCGTTTGTATAACTCAAATTGATGGCAACTCCGTCATATTTCAATTCGCAAACATATTCTATCTCTCTGGTATTGAGTCCATTATAAACACGCATAGCAAAATCTTCCACCTCACTCATTGAGTAAGTATTTCCCAGCGAAAGCATTGGTACTCTGTGAGTTACAGTGGCAAAGTTTTTGGTAATCCCGCCTCCAACCCTTTGGCTGGGGCTATTGGGAGAAACCAATTGCGGAAATTGCAATTCCAAATCCAACAATTGCTGCATCAACATATCAAAATCATAATCGCTAATCTTCGGATTATCAAGTATATAATAGCAATAATTGTGATATTCTATCTCCTTCGACAATTGTTCTATTTTTTCTTGTGCATCAAATATATCCATCTGTATTGATTTTTTTATCTTAAATAAATAACGCAAAAAATTAGGATTATTGTATTCTTTAATTTCAATTCAAAATAAAATCGTTTTTTTTACGTTATAAATGTTTAAAATATTTATAAGAAAAATACAAAAATCGAAGGAATGAATTATAAAAACAGACAAAAATTAGTATTGTTGGCTTTTCTATTGCCAATAATTTCTTTTGCACAAACAGTTGATTTTGAGGATTTTAGAGACGAATGCACGACCATTACGATGGGCAAAAAGGCGACACATGACGGCTCTGTACGCACTTCGCACACAGACGACAGCCACAGAACTCGCTCTAATATTTTGATAGTGCCGGCAGCAAATCACCCCAAAGAGGCAACCGTTACCATGTATAAACGGCTCTGGTGTGATACGACCAAAATGCGTTCCTATCGCAATGATTCTATTGGTGTTATTCCGCAAGTTGAGCATACTTTTGGGTACATCAACACGGCATATCCTTGCATGAACGAAAAGCAGTTGGCAATTGGAGAATCTACTATCGGCGGACGTAATACTTTGCAATCGGATAATGGTTTAATTGATTGCCAGCGTTTGTGCGGATTGTTGTTGCAACGCTGTTCAACGGCACGACAGGCTATTGCTACCGCCGGCGATTTGCTAAAAAAATATGGCTGGATAGATGCGGGAGAATGCTTAACAATAGCCGACAAAAATGAAGTTTGGCACTTGGAAATCTATGGTCCCGGCAAAGGCAATAAAGGTGCTTTATGGGTGGCGCAAAGAGTGCCTGATGACCATGTTGCAGTCAATGCCAATGCGAGTACTATTAGTTTGATAGACACTACTTTACATGATTATTTTATGTATTCTGACAATCTATTTCAATTGGCATTGGACAGCGGTTGGTGGAAAAAAGGCGAGCCGTTTCGGTTTTGCTATGTATATGCACCACACAGCCGTACCATGTTGGCGTGTCGCCGCAGGGAATGGAGAGTGTTTGATTTGGTAGCACCTTCTTTGCACCTTGACCCCAACACGGAATTGTACCCGTTCTCGGTAAAACCTGATAGTTTGGTTTCTATAGAAAAAATGATGAGCATTTTCAGGGATTATTACGAAGGAACAGAATATGATATGAGAAAAAATATTACGGTTACAAATGACAGTGGAAAAACGGTTATCTCGCCATTGGCAAATCCTTTTATGACAGTAGATGAACTCAAACTTCATAAAGTAAATGGGGGCTGGCATCAATATGGTGAACGGGCAATAGCAGTACGTTTTACGATGTATGGAACTGTTTTGCAGTGTCGGAATTGGTTACCTGATGAAATTGGCGGTGTGGCTTGGATTGCGTTGGACAATGTAGCCTCTTCGGTTTATGTGCCGATTTATTGTTCTGTTACCGATTTGCCAACTACTTATAAAACTTGTGGCAGACAAACAGGATTTAGCAAAGATGCTGCGTGGTGGGCTTTTAATCGCTTGGGAACTCTTGCCTCCAAACGCTGGGGTAGTATGCGACATGATATTGATAGTACATGGCAACCCTTTCAAAATGAGATGTTTACAGAACAGCCTGTGATTGAGAAAAAAGCATTGGACGTTTATAATGCCAAAAATCCTACCAAAACAATAAAAATTTTGACCGATTATACAAATCTTTATGCTAACAAAGCCGTACAAAAGGCATGGGATTTGGGCGACCAAATTTGGACAAAATATGACGGAATGTGGTAAAAAATGTGCAAAAAGTAAAAAAAAGGTCTATTTATGCAAAAAATAAACTGTCATTTTCGGCATTGGGTTTTAATTGTTTTCAATTTATTTTTAATTTACACAAGTAACGCACACAAAACAGTGATTTAGAGATGAAAAAAGATAGAAAAATAGGGATTTGTCTCAGCGGAGGCGGTGCTTTGGGATATGCACATATTGGTGCTTTACAGGCATTGGAAGAGGCTGGTATTGAGGTCAATTACGTTTCCGGCACCAGCATGGGGGCTATCGTTGGAGTGTTGTATGCAGCAGGTTATTCGCCCAAAGAAATTTTTGAATTGATAGAAAAAGAAAAAGTATATAAAACCATCAATTTGTTGGATTTAAGAGGCGATGACAAAACAGGATTTTCTAAACATACCAAATTGCGAAAAGTATTGGATAAATATCTCGCTTTCAATGAGTTTGACAGTTTAAAGAAACATTTTTTTGTTTGCTGTACGGATATTCGCAATGGTATTGCTCGCATTTTTGATTCTGGTAGCCACTTAAAAGAATATGTAATCGCTTCTGCATCAATACCTTGTATATATGAGTCTGTAATGATTGACGGTGTAGAATATTTGGACGGCGGCATTGTCAATAATTTTCCTATTGAGCCATTGATAGAGCAACAATGTGATGTCATTTTTGGGGTTAGTGTTGTGCATTTTACTCCTTATACCGAAGAGGTAGGCAGGTTAAATTTGTTGCCGTTGGTCTATGCACTCATGGATGAAAATATCAACAAAGAGCGACATCAACTTTGCCACCATTTTATTGCTGTTGAAGGTATGAATACTATTGATAATCACATCTTTTCATTCAAAAATTATCAATATATTTATCAATGTGGCTACCAAAGCATGAAAAAATATTTGTCTCAAAACGCAAAGCAGTTGAGAATTGAAAATTGAAAATTGAGAGTTGTTGTAGGGGAAAGGCAAAGAAAGTGTAATGTGTAGAGTGTAGATTTTTTTTTGCATTTTGGGATAAATTTGTTCTAAAAATTGAAAAAAAACTTTCAACTTCCTTTTCAGCCCTGTACCTTTTGTCCTTGTACCCTTTTCGGGCAGGGCTGCCGTTTCTATATTTTTTAATTGAAATTTATCCTATTTTATAGTAAGTCTTTGATTTAAAGAGTTTTATAAGATATTTTTTGAGCAGTGCATGTTGGGGGAGAGAGAGTTCGGGGTCTTGGGCGAGGATAGAGGCGGCTTGTTTGTAGGCAATATCAATGATAGAGGCATCTTTTTCGTTGGCAATATCCAATAGTTTAAAATTCAAAGCCCCGCTTTGTTTGATACCTGCGATGTCGCCGGGACCTCTTAATTGCAGGTCTTTGTTAGCAATTTCAAAGCCATCGGTGGTGTTTATCATGGCTTTTATTCTTTTTTTGGATACATCGGTCAATTTGACGCCCGTAACAAGCAGACAATAAGACTGTTCTGCACCGCGACCGACCCGCCCCCGCAACTGATGCAATTGCGATAACCCAAATCTTTCCGCATTTTCAATCACCATTACGCTCGCATTGGGAACATCTACCCCCACTTCGATGACCGTTGTTGCCAACATAATTTGCGTTTGACCACTTACAAAAGCCTGCATTTGTTGTTCTTTTTCGTCTGTCGGCAACTGACCATGCACGCACGAAATATGATATTGAGGCTCCGGAAAATCTATCTTAAACGCCTCATAACCCTCCATTAAATTGCGAAAATCCATTGTTTCTGACTCTTTTATGAGCGGAAAAACAACATAAATTTGCCTCCCTTTGGCAATTTCAGATTTCAAAAAATGGGTCAATTGTTGCCGATGATTTTGATATAAATGCTTGGTTATAATTTGTTTACGTCCTGCCGGCAGTTCATCAATTTTAGACACTTCCAAATCGCCATAAACAGTCATTGACAAAGTGCGCGGAATCGGCGTTGCAGTCATTATCAAAACATGTGGCGGAATAATATTTTTTCGCCATAATTTAGCCCTTTGCTCTACTCCAAATCGATGTTGTTCATCAATCACTACAAATCCCAAACGATTAAAAACAACGCTGTTTTCTACTAATGCATGAGTTCCTATAAGTATCTGAATTTCACCGTTTTCAATAGCAGGCAGTATCAATTTTCTGTCTTTCTTTTTGGTTGAACCGGTCAATAATTCAACTTTAACGGGCATATTTTGCAACACTTTTGTAATACTTTTGTAATGCTGCATTGCCAAAATTTCGGTAGGAGCCATTAAGCAAGTTTGGTAGCCGTTGCCGATTGCCAACAACATCAACATTACTGCTGTAATGGTTTTTCCGCTGCCGACGTCCCCCTGCAAAAGTCGGTTCATTTGTTTGCCGGACTTAAAATCAGCCCAAATTTCTTTAATCACCCGCTCTTGTGCTTTTGTGAGCGAAAAAGGCAAATGATGATAATAAAATTCATTGAAAAGACTGCCTACTTTGGGGAAAATGTAGCCGTTGCTTTGTTCTTTGTGCATCCTTTTTAATCGCAACATAAACAATTGCATAAAAAATACCTCCTCAAATTTGAGGCGATATTGGGCTTTTTCATTTAACTCCATATTTTGCGGAAAATGAATGTTTATCAGTGCATTACGTCTATCCATTAAATGCAATTGTTGAAGTACGGAAGTCGGCAAATTTTCAAGTATTTGTTGATGAACTTCTGACAAAACTTGATAACATAATTTGCTGATATTGAGGCTGTCTAATCCACTTTTTTTGGCTTTTTCGGAAGTAATATAGCAAGGCAAAAAGGGGATATTATCTTTTTGTGTGTCATCATTTTCTATTCGCATTTCAGGATGCGAGATATTGATGGTATGATTAAAAGCTGTTGGTCTTCCGAACACAATGTAAATCACATCTTTACGCAAATAATCCGACCAATATTTGAGACTTTTAAACCAAACCAATTCTATTTCGGAAATTCCGTCTGAAAATAGGGCAATTAACCTACTTTTAGCCCCTTCTCCCACTATTTTTGCGTCAACAATATGCCCTCTGATTTGAATGTCTGTATTGAGCATTTGAGCGGCTTGCAGGCAAGAGTAAAACTTCGATTTATCCACATGTTTAAACGGATAATAGGTCAAAAAATCGGCGTAAGTGCTGATACCAAATTCTTTTTCGAGTATATCCGCCTTTCTGGAACCTACTCCTTTGAGAAATTTTACCGAAGTACTAAAAACAGAATTATTTTGCATAAAAAAGTGCCGATTTTGGCTTTATTTTATCAGATTGAGGATTTTTTTCATTTCGGCTTTAAGGGGTGCATTTTCATACAAAATTCGGTACACCATTTCGGCAATAGGAATATAAATTTGGTGTTTAGCATTGATTTGATGAATACATTTTGCTGCATAATAACCCTCTGCGACCATTTTCATTTCCAATTGAACAGCATTGACCGAATAGCCTCTGCCAATCATCATGCCAAAAGTACGATTGCGACTGTATTGCGAATAAGATGTTACCAAAAAGTCGCCAGCATAAGGTGAAGTACAAAAATTTCTCTTCTCTAATGGGGCTATTGTATTGACAAAATTACACATTTCTCCTACACAATTGGCGTTCAATGAGGCTAATAAATTGTCGCCAAAATCAGCCCCCCTAAATATGCCTCCTGCTAATGCATAAATATTTTTCAACACAACTGCATACTCAAGTCCTTCTATATCAGGAGATTGTGATATTTTTACATAATTACAAGCGAACATTTTTTGCACATTTTCCGCCAAATAAGGATTGGCAGAGCCGGCAGTCAAATAGGTTAATTTTTCATCTGCAATTTCTTCTGCGTGCGAGGGACCACTGACAACACATAAATAATCATCTTTTATTGAGAAAGTATCTGACATATAGGCACTTACGGTCTGCATAGTTTCAGGAACTATCCCTTTGATGGCGGAGACGATATTTTTGCCTTTTAAGTCCTTTTTATCCAATGTAGAGAGCGTTTTGTGCAAATAAACCGAAGGCGTAACCAATACAACTGTATCTGCCGCCGCAATAATGGCTTTCAATCGGGTAGAGATATGAATTTTACGCGGATTGAACTCTACTGAACTCAAATACAGTGCATTATGTCCATATTCTTTTAAACTTTCAACAATTTCAGGCTCTCGCACCCACCAATATACATTTAATTGATTGTCATACAATATTTTAACAATGGCTGTTGCCCAACTGCCTCCTCCTATAACTGCTATTTTTTCTTTGTTCTGATACATAAATTTTATTTTTTTTAACTTGCTGATTATCAAAGATTTATAATTGTTTTACTTTTGGGATATTTTACTTTGTAACTCAACCTTACTTTTTGGGTTTTATTGGCAGGAATATTGAGTTTCCACGTTAAAATTCCCAAATCTTTATTCTCTTCTGCGGCAGTTTTTTCTAACAAAGTAACTTCAATTTCGCTGTCTCCGCTGATCGGGTATTGATCTTTGAGTATCAATGAAATACTATCTGATTTATTGTTGCGAACCGATATATCATAAGTAAAAGTTTGCTCTTTGTTGGACGCCAAAAATTTAACATCAGATTTATCGGTAATTTTTTCCCTTTTGATAACAATGGCGGGGTCTTTTCCCATGCTAACCGACAGCGTATCAGTGGTTTGCTCTGCTGTAAGTTGAGTTTTGCCGTTATAAATACCTTCCAAAATAATATTTGCCTCACCGTTGAGAATATTGTATTGCGAATAATTGGCAATTTCTGCCGTCAAATAAACCGACTTATCCAACTTTGGAACAGAATAATATTGATAAGACACCGGAATTTTCGCCTCTTTGAGCGTTACCGCATGTGCTTTATTGTTCGATGCAATATCATAAGGAACTGAAATGTCATAACTTACATTTAATTGATTTTGAACAACTTCCGTATAATCTGCAACACCACTTTGTTTAGACATTGACGGCTGTGCTGTTTCTGCTGCTCTCGTTTCCATGGTAGCGGATTTTGCCGAAGAAACCATTACATTGCTTGCTGTATTGTTGGAATACACCGTAATTGGTCTTCCAAAATTGATAAGCCACGTTTTTAAAACAGGTATTCTATTGCTGACAGACGGATTTCCGCTTGATAATGAGAGTTTTACGGACTTCCAATCTATCCCTGTCTGCTGATAAATTTGGGCTTTATATACCAAAACTGCCGGCTGCGAAATATTTTCCACTTTAAAATCGTAACAAGGCACCCAGTTCGCATTGGGAGCAATATAATGAATATCCAAATTAACTTTCGCCGCTGTGCTACTCATCAATTGCAACAACAAAGTGCCTTTGGATATTTTTTTATTGTCTTGTGAATTAAGACTGATTTTTGTGTTTAATGTGTTGAGTATCAATTGCTTTTTATTTTTTTGATTGGTCAAATTATCAATATTGTTTTGCAATTCCAATCTTTTTGTTCGGTAAAAGGTGAGCATTTTTTCAATTTCAGCCGTATTAAAACCCTGTTGAGAAGTGTATGTTTGGTTATTTTTATCCAAAAATTCCAAAGATTTTTTATCGGTAGTGATTTGATTTTCCAACTTTTGGATGTCAGATTTTATAATTTCGATGCTATCTTTTACTTTTTTTATTTCGGATGTTTCATCAATAGTCTCATATTCCGACAGATATGAACTTGTAAAATGAGCCGAAAGTACTGTTACAGAACTGGGGGCTGCCACTCGGATGGTGTTTTCATCCAAATTGTCTGCCACATTCCTTACCACCACTTCACTAACACCCACAGGCAAAGTGAGCGATACAACTTGCGTCAATTCGGCACCACTAAAATACACCGCTGCCGACTGCACTTTGGCGGTCGTAAAAATAGGCTTTTGCGAATATGCCGCAAAATAAACTCCAAATATCAAAAAAAATAATGTCTTTAATTTCATTTTTTATTAAAAATTATGTAAAATCAACAATAATAACGCAAAAAAAATCAAAATATTGTGTATCAATTTCTTTTTTTTTTGTATATAATTGATTTTCAATCTAATATATCTATCGAATAAAAAAAATCAAAAAAAAATCAATTTGCAGGCAACGAAAGGGCATTTTTTTTATCACATAAATATAAGACGTCTTTTTATGAAAGTTGAAATTTGAAAGTTGAAAGTTTTTTATCTTTTAGAGACAACTTTTTTGCAAAAAACAGCGTCTTATAGAAAAGTAATTTTTTTATATAATTCAAAAAAAGATGTAACTTTGTAAAATAAAGAACACATTTCAAAAAAAAGTTGAATATTATGCGGTTTAACAGTTGGATTTATCGGATTTTGGGGATTTTGATACTCATTTTGGCGACAGTTGCGGGGAAAGGGCAAGTTGCTTCTTTCAATTTTTCGCAGCCCAATGGTGCTTGTGCACCTTCAATGGTGAACTTTACAAACACAAGTTCAGCCAATTATACGAGTATCAGTTGGAATTTTGGGGATTTTTCAAGTCCAAGCAATGCACTCGATCCCTCACATCCTTACTCCAATCCGGGTGTGTATGTGGTTACGCTGACTATGACCTATCCTAACGGCACGCGAACTGCCATCGACACCGTCCGCGTTTATCAAAAGCCTGATTTTGACTTCTCCAAACTCAATGACAGTATTTGCTCCGGCAATAGTATCAGTTTTACGTCTTCGGTCATTTATCCGCCTTCTTTGTCGGAAGTGGCTTCTTATTTGTGGAATTTTGGCGATGGATTGTCGGATTCGATTTCCCCCGTTTCGCACATTTACGGCAAGGATACTATTGATAGACATTACACTGTTTCTCTGACAGTTACGGATATTCACGGCTGCTCTGATATTGTTACAAAAAATAATTATCTGACTTTGTGGGCGACGCCGAAAGTGGATTTTACGGCGGATAAAACGGCATTTTGTCAGCCCCCTATTCCAACGGTGGAAGCAGTGCATTTTACGAATTTAACAAGTGCCGTCAATGCTAATTCGTACCTTTGGAATTTTGGGGACGGCAGTGCGATTGATGCCACAAAAAATCCAACTCACACTTATTCTGCCCCCACGAATGCAAAATATTCCGTCAAATTGGTCGCCACCTCCCCCAAGGGCTGCAAAGATAGTTTGACAAAGAGCAATTACATTGATTTTCACATATTTGAGTCAAGATTTGAAGTTTCTAATCGCTTCGGTTGCGACTCTTTGGTAACATTTGTAAGGGGCATGAATGGCAGCGGAACAACTTATTTTTGGGATTTTGGAGACGGCGACACCGCCACAACTCGCTCCGAATCTTTGCCACATAGATACAAATATCCGGGTGATTATGTAATTACTGTCTATAGCACCTCATTAGAAGGCTGTCAAGATATTGATACTGTGCATATTAGGGTGTATGATGTTCCTGACGCCACTTTTTACGCCTCCGATACTGCATGGTGCGACCCTTTTCAACCCATAATATTAAAAAACACAACAAATTACGGCTATTCTGATGATTTTGGATTAGGCTCTGTCGTTTGGCACATAGGATTGATTGCACCGAACGATACATTATTATTTGGAGATAGTCTAACATTTGCTTATGGAGATAAATTCTACGATGCATACACAATAAGTTTATCTGTTACTACCCCTTATGGGTGCGTTTTAGTTCCTAATTCTCATAGTGTAAGTATATATTCATTTAAGATACAGGATGAAATGTATGAAGAAGTTGTTGTCCCCGATCATTGTCATCCTAACGGTTGGGCAGAATACGTTTTTCCCAACTTTTTATCTACATCAAATTTCACCAAAGCAATTATATATTGGCAGTATCCGGACACCACTATTTTTGATACCGTTCCGCTAAATGGGAACGTAGAAAAAGATATAGATGGGATATATACTTTAAAAAGAGAGTTGTTCTCAAACCTTACTTTTTCGTATCTTTATCCTGATACAGGAGTCTATGAAATGCGATTTCATCTTGAAAATGAAGACGGTTGCGAAAAAGATTATATACATCCGGTGCCTATTGGCTTGCATCCTTTGGGTACTTTTGATTATGAATATACAGAAAATTGCTACAGCGTAGGGGGGATGTGGGTCACGGGGCGGGACTCCTTAATGATGGATAGCAGTTTGGCAGCGCCCGATAGTGTCAAAACCACAAGTTGGAAATGGCTTGAATTTACAGACCAAGCCATTTCCAACAATAATCCTTGCTTTGTAAGACCTTTTGCAGTAGGTTATTATGGTGTAAAAATGATACCCTATCATAATTTATGTCCGGGGGATACAGTATGTATAGATTCTGTTGGTTATATTTGTCCGCCAATTGCTGCACTCACATATCCTCCTGCTTTTGACCCTCCTGGATCTATTTTTTGTGATACCTCTAAATTTACTTTTGAGAGTCAATCTGTGCAAGCCACGCGTGAGTGGTGGTGGTATGGCGACACATCTTTTTGGTACGGCGGTAGCAATTCAGGCTGGATACACCCCGATAGCAATCCTACATTTGATTATATGCCACATGCTTTGAATTATTTGTATGAATCTGAAGGATTTGTAATTACCAATTTAATAGCCGTCAATGATGATACCAATAGAAACAGCCCTACTTATAATCCTTGCGGTTATTGTGAAGATACCAATCGCGTTTCATT
This sequence comes from Bacteroidales bacterium, assembly GCA_031272415.1. Lineage (GTDB taxonomy): Bacteria > Bacteroidota > Bacteroidia > Bacteroidales > WCHB1-69 > JAISTU01. The sequence continues at coordinate 13,275 of JAISTU010000159.1, forward strand.
TGTTATTTCAATTGAGGACACCATAGTACATCCAACTACAGAGTCGCTATATTGCCAAAATGCAAGTGTTTTATTTTATGATTCAAGCAGATGCACAGATAAAATAATATATTGGGGAATATATGCTGATGGACTTACAAATACCGGTCCTTTTGATTCATGGAATAATGAATTTTCGACTGTCAATAAAGTTACGGCTGCAGGTGGCGTTATAAGTGGATATATATGGGATGAAAGTTTTTGGGGGTGCAAAAGGTATCATCCTTTTTCCATTTATGTTTATCCTCAATCTACGCCGCGTTTTCGCTCCAGTTATGACAGCCTTAATTACCATTATAGAACAGATACCATTTGTGCCAATAACCCTGATACGCTATATTTTATAGACAGTTCTTATACTGCTTATCCATTTGATACTCTTGATATTATAAGTTACAGGTGGTGGGTTTTTGCCGATACATTAACGGTGATAGATACAATGTGTGGCAAAAATTTAACTTTGATAGATACTTTTGCGGGCATTCACAATGTCAGATTAACGATTGTCAATGAGGCAGGGTGCGAATCTTACGTTGATGGTTCCAGTTATATCGTTTCTACAAAGGTATTTCCGTCCTTTGTGAGCGATGCGGATGCACATTGTGAGGATAAGCCGGTCGGATTTGTCAGCACTTCTGAAATTTTTCCTGAACAAATGCGGGATTATGCCCAAATTTCATACACTTGGGATTTTGGGGACGGCTCACCGTGGGAAACTTACTACACCCCGAACGGCTGGACAAAACCGGATACCGTTTTTCATGCCTATTCTACTGCTTCTATGAACAGCAAATACGCTGTTACTCTGACAGTTAACGTAACCGGCATCCCCTGCTCGGCAAGCGTTACAGATACGGTGAGAATCCACAAAGTGAAAGCCATTTTTTCGGACAATGGACATCAATATCCTTGCCCAAGCGATTTGGGCAGAAGTATCACATTTACAGACAGTTCCATTGGCAACATTACTTGGTGGCATTGGAATTTTGGCGATACTGTCAGCGGCACTTCCAACGATGTCTATGGCGACACGCAACGCACTGTAGTTCACACTTATACACGCTCCGGCAGTTACACTATCCACTTGGTAGTCAGGGACGACATCGGCTGCACAGACAGCATAACGGCAACAAATTACGTTTTTATTGACGGTCCGCAAGGCGATGTTGATTATGCACCACTTTCGGGCTGCTTGGATTTGTCGGTTACTTTTACGCCCAATATTTCGCTCTCAGACACCATTATTTTCAACCCCGATGGCGGTAATTTGTTTTCCCAAGCGGGCAGCAATCTCAATCAACCTTTCACTTTTACTTACACACAGCCGTATCCTTATGTTCCTTATTTTTATCTTATTCAATGGGTTAATAATCAAGGAGTTATGGAAAGATGTGTAGTTGAATGGCGAGGCAAAGACACCATTTATCCCATGCACTTGGATGTAGATTTTACAAGCGAAAGCCCCTATTGCTCTCACAATCCGGCAGAATTTGTGTCATATATTCAAACAACGCCGAATGTATATATTGATTCGCTGATTTGGGACTTTGGCAATGGAGACAAAGGCTCACAGCCCACAACGCAATATGAAACGGAGGTCGACACACAAATTGTTGTCTGTTTAAAAGTATCTGCAAAACATTGTGATTCAACAATTTGCAAAGAAATAACGGTACTGCCTTTGCCCCCGATTGATTTCAAACCCGATTCGGCTGCATTCTGTCAGGGAGAAGAAGTGAAATTTTATATAGATAGTACAACAGATATTTCACATATTATCAAATATTTATGGACTTTCAAAGACGGATTTACAAGCACAAATTATCCTCTCAAACGTGCTTTTTCGCAGACAGGAATTTATCCCTTTGATGTCAAAATTGATTTTAATATGAACAGAAATTGCTCAAAAATTTACCATGACACTTTTGATTTTTTGATATATGATGCTCCTGTGGCTGAATTTAGTGCCGATATTTGGGAAACTTTACCTGAAAAAATGATACAATTCACTGATTTATCGACAAGTACAAGTCCTATTTTGCTGTGGCAATGGGATTTTGGAGACGGCGAAGAAGACTATCTGCAAAATCCTACACATTCTTATTCTTCATCGGGCTATTTTACTGTAAATCTGTTAATTGAAGACCAAAATGGCTGTCAAGACACTGTTTCTCACAAAATTATCATCAAAGAATTGTTTACTTTTCCCAATGTTTTCACTCCTGATGCGGGTGGGGGAAAGCAGTATTATTTTCGCCCCGTTGAAGAAAAAGGCACGTTTGAGGAGTTTACAATCATTGTCTATGACCGTTGGGGAGTAGAAATTTGGCGACAAAAGTGCCAATCACCTGATTGTCCGTCAAAAGAAGATACATTTTGGTGGGACGGCACTAACAAACAAGGCAAACATGTAGTCGATGGTGTTTATTTTTGGACGGTTTATGCTCTCCCCCAATCCAACTCCGATACCGTTATTCTCAACGGCTCTGTAACGGTTTTGAGTAGTCCAAACAATTGAAAATTGAGATTTTTTTAGAGTAGAGACGTGGCACGCCGCGTCTCCATTGTAAAACACTGATAATTATATACTTTTTCTAATTTTAGAAAAATTTTCTCCCAAAATGCAAATAAATCTCCACTCTCCACTCTACTCTAAAGGCTCATATAATTAAGTTGATGTATTTTATTTCTATAGGTACCTTTTACATCGAAAAGTACGGCTTTTTCTTTTGTAATTGATTGAAAATAAGACTCATCCAATGTAGCATATTGTTGATGATTGACTGCCACAATGACTGCCAAATAATCATTGCTCAACCGGTCGGTTAGTGGCAAATGATATTCATTTTCAAATTCTTCTTTATCTGCATAAGGGTCTGATATATTGACTTTTACACCGTAATTTTGCAACTCATGCACAATATCCACCACTTTTGTATTACGAATATCTTTTACATTTTCTTTAAAAGTAGCACCCATAACAAGTACTTTGGCATCTTTGATAGTTTCCCCCAGAGAAATAATCTTTTTGACCACCATTTTGGCAATATAAAATCCCATGCTGTCGTTAATGCTGCGACCGGATTCAATAATTTGCGGATAATGCCGATATTCTTTGGCTTTGAAAGTCAAATAATAAGGGTCTACACCAATGCAATGACCGCCCACCAAGCCGGGTTTAAAATTTAAAAAATTCCACTTTGTCGCAGCGGCTTCTAAAACCTCAAATGTATTGATACTCATTTTATTAAATATCATAGAAAGTTCGTTCATAAGTGCTATATTAACATCTCGTTGTGTATTTTCAATAATTTTACTTGCTTCTGCAACTTTAATGGAAGAAGTTTTAAAAGTGCCTGCTTTGGCAACAATTTGGTATATTTTTGCAATTTCTTCCAAAGATTGCTCTGTGGAGGCAGAGACAATTTTTTTAACGGTAGCAAGTGTATGCTCTTTGTCGCCCGGATTGATTCTTTCGGGGCTAAATCCTACAAAAAAATCTTTATTGAACTTTAAACCTGATGTTTTTTCGAGCAAAGGCACACAATCTTCTTCCGTACAGCCGGGATAAACTGTTGATTCATAGATTACTATGTCTCCTTTTTTGAGTACTTTTCCTACTGTTTGGGTTGCATTGAGCAAAAGTGTCAAATCGGGCAACAAATGTGTATCAATTGGTGTCGGAACGGCAATAATATGCACCCCCGCAGCAGATAAATCTTTTTCGTTATAGGTGAACAAAATATCACAATTTTGAAATTCTTCTTTTTCCAACTCACCGCTGGGATCTATTGCTCTCTGCATCAATTCAATACGGTCTTTTTTGATGTCAAAACCTATCACTTTTATTTTTTTTGCAAAAGAAAGTGCTATCGGCAAGCCCACATATCCCAATCCAATTACAGAAAGAGATATTTGTTTGTTTATCAATTGATTATATGTATTCATTTATAGTTTTACTTTAATTTTTTTTTAATAACCTCCACTCCATTTTCTTAAACCCCATTCTGCCGCCAACAATACAAAAATACTGACAAGCAACCAAATGCTGTTCAATAGTGAGGTGTGTTTTTTATTATAATGCACTACCGATTTAATATTTGTGTTGTTTTCTAATGTATTGCACAGATTATCAAGGTCATTATCTGCAAAAGATTGTCCATTATTAAGCGATGCCAAATTGAACAATAATTGATGATTGGCGACCAAATTTAAGGCTTCAATATTGAGTTGATGAACACTGAAAAAACCTGATTTTGTGTGCTTTACACCATTGTAAACCGTATTTGCCGTCCATGAATAATCGCCCTGCGGAAACAAGCCCGCATCCAAAGTATAAGCATTAAAAGTTCGCGTAAAAATAAAAGAATATTGCTTCCCTGCGGATTTTATTTGCATTTCGACCTCCGGCTGATTAACCAATTCATAATTATCATTAAACAATTGCGCATCAAAACGGATATTTTCGCTCTCCGAAAAAACATTTTTCCCCGTAACTCTAAACAAACTGCGGTCGGCTTTGGTGGATAAATATTGCATTGTTTTGGAGACCAATTCATCAAATTCGTCCTGATGTTGAGTATATAAAAAGTTGTGCAAACGCCATCTCCACAAGCCATCACCGGCAAAAATCGCCGTCTTTCGCTCCTGATTTTGACAATATACAAAAAGCGGATAATTGGTGCTTATTCCATTGATTTTCTGATACAAAAGCACATTGGTTGCGGGGCTTAATTTGAAATTCCCAAAAGGTACTTTTATCGGAGGCAAAACAGAAAAAAGTTGTTTGCTTGCCTCAGAGAGTAAAAAGTTGCCAAATCCTTGATTATAAAGTGGAAAAGCATCATTTTTCATGTTATTGGAGGGCAAAACTTGCAGCCCTGCATTCAATTGATTGAAAAGTCCGTAATCCGTTTGCTCGCCCAAAACATAAAAGCAAGGCATATTTAATTTTTGAATTTGAGCCGTCAATGTCGCCGCAGGATTGGTGCGAGAGGGCAATCCATGCAATACAACAATATCATAATCGGCTAATTTTCCCGTAAATTTAGACACCTCAAAAGCCTCCGTTTGGTACATATCCATCGCCTCAATGGACTGCCTAATAGCACTTATATCGGGATGAGGTGCATTGTAAATAAAGGCTATTTTTTTGCGTTGGTCAATAACCTCAATAAATATATCTTTGCGATTGTTTGCCGTCGTGATTTCACCTGTAATCGGCTCAATTTCAATGCGATAGCGATGAAGTCCGGACTCTTTTGCCTCAAAATTCAACCTCTCCCATTGCAGATAAGAATGGGTATTGATAGTAAGTTTTTTCTCAAAAATTAAATCATCTTTGTGATAGACTTTCAAAGTGGTGCTTTGTCCTGCCAATTTGTCCGCTTTGATTAAAATTTCAAGTGGAAAAAAACTGTTTCTATAAACGGTTTTATTGTAATTTACTTTGCTGATTAACAAGTCTTTATGCTGAATTGTATCGCCCATCAAAACGCTGTAAACAGGGGCTTTGAGGCGATTGGCAGCATAATATGGGTCATTACCAACATTAAAAATACCGTCACTGAACAATACGACTGCCCCTACATTCCTTGACGCATAAGTGGAATTGATTTGCTCAAAAAATGCCGATAAATGGCTCGTTTCATCCGAAAAATCCAACTTATTATTCGCATCTTTTAAACGCAAACTGTCGCCAACCAAAAAAGTTTCAACCGTAAATTTATCCTCCAACTTTTGAGTAATTTGCTGTAATTTTTCTTTGAAATCTCCTTTATAATAATTTGATTTTGAGCCTGTTACAATAGATTGTGAATTATCTACTCCTATTAAAACAATCGGCTTTTCAATGTCTTTACTCGTTTTGCGAATGATAGGATTCAAAAGCAAAAAAGCAATCGCTGTAACGCAAATCGCCCGCAACACAAATGCCACACGCTTTACCCAAAGAGGCAACTCCGGCAAAGGCGTCCTAACATACAACAAAACCGCATAACCTACTCCCAAAAGCAAACACAAAAATATAAACCAAAATGAATACTGTGCAATCATTATCCTATTTTCTCTATCCTATTTTATTGTTAATAAAAATAAACATAATTTACAAAGATACACAAATTCTTCAATTTAAAATTAAAAACCTTTTTTTTATTTATTAATAATTTATTTTTTTTTATTTAATTTCCTGATAATAAGGATATTACGCATTATATCCTCTGTGACAAAAAGGCATAACGCAATCTTGCTTTTAATTTGTAATTGATAATTTTTAATTGCTCCCGATAGGGAGTGTGTAACTGCTTGCTTATCAAGCAGTTGGTGGTGGGGGGGGGGGGGTAAATGCTTGATAATCAGTCAATTGCATAGAAAAAGTGTACTTTTTATTGTCTCTCTCACAAAGACTCAAAGCATTCTCCCAACACATTAACACAGCACCTTCGCTGTACTTTAAATTCTGACTGATTTTATCAACCATATTACTTTTTCCTATTAAAAATTGATTATACTTTTTACATGTTTTGCGAAGGTACACTTTTTTTGATACAAAAGTTAATTTTGCGAAAAAAAATTTGCAATTATTTTATAATTTATTGATTGTCAAGGAGAAATTTTTTTAAGTTTTTTTATTGTCTGAACTTTGATTTTCGTATGATTGATGTGATTAACATGATTTTATAAAGGTAGAGAATTTAACCCGAAAGTTTTAATTTTCATAACCGCAGGGCAAACGCAGTGCGACCTGCGGGAAAAAAGACGCATGCTCAATTGTCTGAAAGACATAACATTATAAGTTCTGTCTTTCAGACAGTGGTGGGACTGTTATCAAATACCGCAGGTCGCCATTACACTTTGACCTGCGGTTATGAAAGTTTTGTCCTTTCAGGACAGGGGAATGAAGAATTGAGAATGTTTTTATCCATTTTTTTAGAACTTTTTTATCCCAAAATACAAAAAAATCTACACTCTACACTCTGAAAATTTGTCCTTTCTGGGGTATAAGCAAAAGCGACTTTTTATTGCTAAAAAGCCGCCCAAAACCGAGTAAAATAATTATATATTAATATATTTAATTTTTTCCGTTGGAGGAGCCTAATCTTGTCATGGCACATCTAAAGCCAATAAAACAAGTGGATTCGGTTTGGTCAAGGAATCTTCTATTACCCGGACTTGCCCAGTATTGAATGTCTTTCCAAGAACCGCCTTTGTAGACTCTTGCATTATCATCAACCAAAGAGAATGCGGTTGTACTTTTTTGATACATTTGATTAGTACCCAAAGTGTTATCGGCATTTTTCCAACTTTCACCATCAATTTGTGAAGCCCAATCACCATCTAAATAGTTGATATTGTTTGCACTACGATAGTTACGTCTTCTATCATTTTTAAAATCCGTAACCAATTGCATAGGAACATTTCCTTCTTCGTCTCTATCTTCAACTGTTCCGTCTTCCAACACTTTAACAGTTTGATACACATTGCCTCTGTATGGGTCAATATCGGTCATATCCTCCGGCGAAAGCGGACGATAAACATCCATTACCCATTCTGCCACATTGCCTGCCATATTATAAAGACCGTAATCGTTAGGCCAATAATAAACCACAGGAACAGTGTAAGAGCCTGCATCATTGAGATGACCTGCCGTGCCCATATAATCGCCACGTCCGCGTCTTAAATTAGCAACAAATTCACCCATGTATTTTTTGTCATCGGTACGAGTTACCTGACCATTCCAAGGGTATGTTCTACGCTCTAATACTCTCTCGTCGAGTGTATTACCTATCAACCCCAAAGCGGCATATTCCCATTCGGCTTCTGTTGGTAATCTGTAATTGGGCAACAAAATACCGTCTTCCATTTGTGCATTTCGTTCTTCACCGGTAGAGATATACTGCAAACGTTTATCACTGCTAAATTCATAAGTAGGATAAACATAATAGGCTTTAGTGTTGAAATAATTTTCAGGGGTAGGCTCGGCTGTTTTAACGGCTAAACCTCTTTCGATAAGAATATTTTCATTGACACGGTCGGTACGCCATGCACAATATCTTGTCGCTTGTTCCCATGAAATTCCAACAACAGGATAGGTAGCATACGCAGGATAGCGTAAATAATATTCTACCAAATCTTCCCGTGCTGCCAAACGGTCACGCCAAACCGTAGTATCTGGCAAAGCAGCATTAAACACCGATATAAGGTCAGCAGGAACAAATACTAACCCTAACCAATGTAAATACTCCAGCCAATCACGATTGGTAACTTCCGTTTCATCAATGTAATAAGAAGATAAAGTTACAGTTCGTTGGTAATTATCCCAATCTCCCATAACATCTTCTTCCATCCTTCCCATTGTAAATCTACCGCCTTCGATAAACACCAATCCCGGACCTGTTTCTTGTCCCTGAAATGCCGCCACTTCAAAGCCGCCATTTTTAGGGTCATTATAAGCCCAACCTGTGGTGTGGGAAACTTCTTTTTTGCAGGACATCAACATTAGCACGAAAATCATGCCTCCTGCCACTACGCTTAACATCTTCTTTGTATTCATCTGTATCTGCATTTTATTATATTCTATTTTATTTATATTCTTATTTTTATATTTATAATTTTCTAAAATTTTGGACAATTTATGTGTCGTATTCTTCTTGATTTAACAGGACAAGGCAAATGAAATTGCATAGAAACTTCATGAGAACCGCCTGTATTGGGTTTGCTATATTTATTTGATGGCAAAGTTACGTCATAAGAATAGCCGATTTTAAACCATTCATATTCCACGCCTGCCAAAAATATCAAAGCGTCTGAATTTTTGTATCCCAATCGATACCATGCTCCCAAAACCATTGGATAGCATGAAAAATACATCCCTACATTGGCAGTCATATATTGATACCCACCCGAAAAATTGTTTTGATATTGTAAAATCAAATTGGGGGACAAATACATATCACCCATGCTTTTTTCAGACCTCATACTTTGCTTGAGTTTAAGCATAGCCCCAAAATTACCTGTAATTTTCATCGGCAAACGGACTTCTTTCCCTGTGAGGTCAAAAAAACTTTCTCTGGGCTGTGTAAAATGATGTACCGCAACTCCGCCGTAAAATTGTTCGGAATAAAAGGCTATTCCGGCGGCAAAGTCAGCAATTACTTTCGTTTTGTGCGGTAAATTTTCTTTTGTTGAATAAATAAATCCTGAACGAGGGTCTACCATGTCGGCAAAACTACATTTACTAAAATCAAGTGTTTTCTGCTGACAAGTAACTTGTGCCGCCAAACGCATGGCTACTTTACGTGTCAAATCAGCCTTAAAGGAATACATTATGCTGAACATATTGGTATTTATTTGTCCCGTACCGGCTCTGTCGCCGACAAAAAGCACTCCAATTCCGCCTGCAATGGCGTTGAAATGCTGGTCATAGGAGGCTGAATATGAAAGATATTTCCCATCTATCGAGGGCCACTGCAACCGAAAATTGGTTGTAATTCTCGGACAAACCACTGACCCCGCATACGCAGGATTCATATACAACGGATTAGAATAAAACTGTGAAAAATGAACGTCCTGTCCTTTCACAATATTCACCGTAACCATGAGCGAAACCGCTATTATCAATTTATGCAACTTGTTCATTTACTCTACATATTATAATTTTAAACAATGGACTTATGCCATACGCAAAGATACACTTTTTTTTGATACAAAAATTTTTTTTTGCATTTTTTTTAGTTTTGTACGTACTTTTTTTTGAGATTGTTACACTTTTTTGAAAAAAAAATGTTTTTACTCGAAAATATCAATTCTGTATTCATCTGATTATCAATCATTTATATTTTGAAAAAAAAGTTATATTGATTTTAAAATTTCTTTTACAAGCCATCTGAGGGTAGGTTCTGCGTTTTTTGCAGCCATAAGCACCTCATTATGAGAGACTTTCTCTATTTTTCCTTCAATTCCGAGGTCGGTAATAATGGAAAAAGCGATGCACTCCATCCCCGCATGTTTGGCGACAATTGCCTCCGGAACGGTAGACATGCCCACACAATCTGCTCCAAAACGGCGAAACATCACATATTCGGCAGGTGTTTCAAATGTCGGTCCTGATGTCCCCACATAAATCCCTTCTTTGAGTTCAATATTGCCCTTTTGTGCCGCTGTTTTGGCTAAATTTCGCAACCTTAATGAATATGTTTCACTCATATCGGGAAAACGTACCCCTAATTGCTCATGATTTGCACCTCTGAGCGGATTTTCAGGAAAATGATTGATGTGGTCGGTAATCAAAACAATATCCCCAATTTTGTAATTGGGATTCATACCTCCGCTGGCATTGGAAAGTATTAAATTATTGATTCCCAATGCTTTAAATATTCTCACTGGATAAGTAACCTCCTCCATGCTATAGCCCTCATAATAATGAAAACGCCCTTTCATTGCTAAAACAGGAATACCATTTAAAGTGCCAATGAGCAATTTAGAGGCATGTCCCCGCACCGTTGAGAGAGGAAAATGCGGAATATCAGCGTAATCAATCTCTTTTTCAACGCAAATATCTTCCGATAAAGCGTCTAATCCGCTCCCTAAAATGATAGCCGTTTGGGGAGAAGATGTTATTTTATCTTTCAGAAAATCAACTGTTTGTGTTATCTGTTCTATAATGGTCTGCGACATAATTTAAAATTTGATTATTAAATAGTTCTTCATCGCTCTGATGAAATTTGATTTCAATAGGTAAGTAAAAGATGGGTAAATCTTCTATAAAATGCACAATATCAGGCTCTAACAGCCGCATGGCATCTTTTTCGGTAACAATAATTGCCTTATTTTTGCTCAAAGACCGCTCCAATAAAAATCGCCAACGCTTAACATTGGAAATCTGAAAAATATGATGGTCTGCATATAAACAAGTTTGTACTTCCGAATAATTATTTTTGATATGCGTAACAAAAGGGTACGGATTGGCAATGCCTGCCACTGCAACAACACTACTCAATGTCTCCACACAAATATTTTCTGCCAAAGTTGTCAAAGGACATAAATTGCAAAAACTGATGTAAGAAAAATAAACCTTTTGATGTGGTAATGGTTTGATTTTCTGCATAATATATTCCCTGTCCATGGGTAATAAAACTTTTGGGGACTTTGTTACAATAATAATGTCAGCATCTTTTGCTGCCACACGAGGCTCCCGCAAATGCCCGACAGGAAACACAAAATCTTTGTGATAACTGTGGTAATAATCGGTCAACAATATGGACAAACCCGGTTTTAATTTCAAATATTGATAGGCATCATCTAAGAGAACAACATCCATATCAGACTGTAAATCAATTATTTGCTTAATTGCTTTTAATCTGTTTTTTGCGACTGCTACAGTTGCTTTGGGAAGATTTTTTAAAAATATCATCGGTTCGTCTCCAATTTGCGAAACGGTGTCAGAATGTTGAGCGATTTTGCAGCCTTTTGTTTTTCTGCCATATCCGCGACTGAGTGTTGCCATATTGACATACTTTTCTAACAGGCGATACAAATAGATAATATGAGGCGTCTTGCCGGAGCCGCCCATACACAAATTTCCTACCGATATAGTGATTATCGGTGCCTTTTGTCGCCGTCCTGCATTGTAATATCGCCGTCTAATTAGCATTGCTATCGCCCAAATGAACGCAATCGGATAAAAAATAATCTTCCACATTTACATTTACATTGTATTATAATTTTTGTATTCTTCTAAAACGTAGTATTGCTTAATTTATTGTGAAAAAAATAAGAAAAAAAATAACCGACAAAATTGAAATGTTTTTATTTAATTGATAATCAAGTTATTATGAATAAAAAAAATTGAGAATGAAGAATTGAAAGCCTCCTAAATTCCCTTAAGGGGAACTTCATGGAAATAGTAGAGACGTGGCACGCCACGTCTTTACATTACTGTCTGAACCACGATTTTCGTATGATTGGTGTGATTATTATGATTTTAAAATTGTCTGAACCACGATTTTCATAAGATTTATATGATTAGTAGGATAAAAAAAAAGACAAATGTTCAATTGTCTGAAAGACAAAACATTATAAGTTCTGTCTTTCAGATAGTGGTGGGAGTGTTATCAAATTCCGCAGGTCGCCGTTACACTCTGACCTGCGGTTATGAAAGTTTTATCCTTGCAGGACGGGGAGTTGAGAGAATTTTTTCTAATTTTAGAATGTTTTTATCCCAAAATGCAAAAAAAAAAAGAAAAATCGTAAATCTAAAATCTAAAATCGGCAATCTCTACACTCTGAAATAATTCTCAATTCTCAATTCTCAATTAAAAAAGGTTTTTAACTTTCAATTCAAAAAAAAGTGTAATTTTGCAAAAATCTTTAACTTTTTTTATGAAAGGATAATAAAATGAAAAAATATATTTTTGTAGTAGCAGTAAGTTATTTAGGTTTAGGCTTTAATGCAAAAGTTCAAGCACAAGCAAACCTTGATTTTAGTTATGGCGATTTGACCAATTGGCAATGTTATTCAGGTAGTAGTAATGTTCCGGATATTCCGTGTGCATGTTTGCTACAGCCTGAATTATTTTACATTTTTGAGTCGGTAGAATTTGATTATGGTTGTAGCAATATACCAACAATAATGCCGGGTAAAAGTTATTCTTGCAGATTAGGGCTATCTTATAATACTGTAGCAGCAATAGAATATACATTAACGGTTAATGAGAATAATGCTCGCTTTTTGTTGTCATTTGCACTGATTGCAGAGATATCAGGGCATGGTTTAGTAGGTGCTCCTAAATTAGAGGTAGATTTTAAAGACACTAATGGCAACAATATCAATGCTTTACCTTTCAATCACTTAGAAATTGCAGCCGAATACTTGCCCGCAGGAATAAATTTGATATGCTATGATGCTAACATAAGTGGCATAAATGGATTGAATTGGCAAACAGTTGCTTTTGGGTTAGAGTCTTTAATCGGACAAACTATTAAAATAAAATTAACATCATTTACCTGCTCAGGACACAGGGGCTATGCTTATGTTGCTTGTGAAACCCAACCTGCATCTATTATTAATCTATGTGAGGGTCAAAATGTTGCACATCTATCAGTCCCAACGGGCTTTTCTTCTTATCAATGGTCTCGCTCGTCAGATGCAAATTTTAATTTAACCACTCGGAATATTAACGCTTTAAATCCATTGGACAGCGAAATATTTACTTGTGTCGCCACTTCCCCTTTCTTATACAGTACAACATTTGTGAGCAAAATCAACAAGGTTTCTATTGATGCCTCATTTTTTTATGACAAACCCGAACAAGTACACGACCCTTTGTCAGGCAACCAATATGACACCCTTTTGCGGAGAGCAACTTTTGTGGATATGTCTAAAGTTACCAATAGTGAGAAAAAGCGTATTGAGTGGTCTATCAATGGATTAGCCTCTCAAATCGGCACGTCAAGCGACAGTATTTTTACTGTTCAATTTCCTGACCCTGATACTCCTACAACTTATTTGGTAAATTTGCGTGTTATTTCCGAAATCGGTTGCGAAAAAACTTCTGATACACTGTATTCCAATTACATACGCATTTATCCTTCTCCAAAAATAGCACTTGCAGGGCAGCAGTATTTATGTATCGGAAATGTTGATACTTTACGCGGATATGCCACAAAAACAAATATGGTTCGTTATCGATGGCATTTTGACCCTGCTACAAATGCTAATATTCTCAACGACAGCACTTTAGAAATCAATCAACAAGGAGTATACATTTTAGAGGCTGAAAATGAATATGGTTGCATAATATATGATACTCAATATGTTAGCGAAATTTCTATCGATACAACTTTTATTTTCGACTCGGTGATTGCGGGTAAAAATTATACAAAATATGGCTTTAATGTCAGCGATATAGGCACTTATGAGCGGATAGAACAAAATTTTTTCGGCTGCGATAGCATAATTATTCTACAACTTGCTCCTATTGAGGCAAAAATAACAGCAAGAAGCGACACAAATGGTGTAATTTGTTCTGCAACAAAGGGTTTTGATGCCTATCTTTGGTATCCCAATTATTACAATTTGCCTGCCGAACAATGCTACTTGATAGCCGACACTGCAATAGCGATTTATGAAAGTTACGATACGGCTGTTAATTGGGTTTATATGCCTCATGCATGGTACAATCGTTATGGGTCTTACTATTTCTGCAAAATGTTAATAGAAGTTCCCAACAAAAAAAGTTATATCGCCGTTTATGCAACTATTGATATTAAAGATTATATTAAAGATTTGAGCATCAATGATATAGAGATTACTCACTTACTCATTTATCCCAACCCGACAACTTCCCAATTAAAAATTAAAAATGAGCAATTAAAAGAAGTTGAAAATGTGGAGATTACGGACGTATTAGGGCGTATTCAACAATCGTCAATCATCAATCAACAATCCGAAATAATAATTGATGTTTCGCATCTCCCACAAGGGATGTATTTTATCAAAATCGGTAATAAGAGAGGAAAATTCTTCCGCAATTAAAAATTAAGTAGAGACGTGGCACGCCACGTCTTTACATTACTGTCTGAACCACGATTTTCGTATGATTGGTGTGATTATTATGATTTTAAAATTGTCTGAACCACTGATTTTCATAAGATTAACAGGATTAAAATAATCACAAAAATCATTAAAATCATTCAAAATCACAGTTCAGACAAGGGGGTGCAAAAATGTAAAAAAAAATCTACACTCTACACTCTGAAAAAAAAGTTTTTTATTTTTAATTGAATAATTTGTGTATCTTTGTAAAATAGCATACGTAGATGAGAAAAAATATTTTTTCAGGTACAGGAGTCGCATTGATAACTCCTTTTAAGTTGGATTATTCTATTGATTATCAGCGCATTAACGATTTAGTTGAACGGTTGATAAATAATGGTATTGGGTATATTGTCGCTTTGGGGACCACCGCAGAAACACCTGCTTTGACGCTTGAAGAACGGAATAATGTGTTAAAAACGGTCGTAAATGCCGTCAAAAAACGGATACCGATTGTGGCAGGCATTGGCGGAAATCATCTCAAAGATATTGAGGAGCAATTACAACTCTTTGATTTGTCGTCAGTTGCAGCCATTTTGTCGGTAACACCCTATTATAACCGTCCCTCACAAAGCGGATTAGTTGCTTATTATAAGGCGATTGCGGACATGACCGATTTGCCGCTGTTGCTATACAATGTTCCAAAGCGAACAGGTACCAATTTGGAGGCTGCTACAACGCTCAAAATAGCAGACGAAATACCGTCTGTTATCGGCGTCAAAGAGGCTTCGGGTAAATGGGAACAAATGATGGAAATTTTACGCTACCGAAGGGATGATTTTTTGCTCATTTCGGGGGATGATGCACTCACTTTGCCTTTGTTGGCATGTGGCGCAGACGGCGTTATTTCAGTGATTGCCAATGCATTTCCCAAACAATTTTCAGATATGGTTGCCTTTGCTCTCAATGGCGACATAAAAAATGCACAACAGTTGAACAATTTTTTGTTTGAAATTTATAAAAATTCAGTTGAGGGGGGAAGTCCTGCCGGAATTAAATGTTTTTTGGCACAAATGGGGTATATTGATGAAATATTAAGATTACCTTTGTTGCCTGTTAATGAACAAATTAGAAATGTTATTTGCTCACTTATAAATGGAATACAGTAATTATAAAGAAATTATAGCGGCGTTTAAGAAAAAAGAATATGCACCTGTTTACCTTTTGGAGGGGACAGAGGATTATTTTATTGATAAGGTGTCGGTTGCATTAGAAGAAGGTTTTTTTGCAGATGAGTCTTACAAAGATTTTGATTATCAGGTTTTGTACGGCAAAGAAACATCAGTGGCAGAAATTATAGTAGCCGCCAAACAATTTCCCATGTTGTCGCCCTACCGTTTGGTGGTGGTGAGGGAGGCACAAAGCGTAGATAAGTTAAAAGAATTGGAGGAATATGCAAAAAAACCGCAGACAAAAACGGTTTTAGCACTCTGTTATAAGCATGGAACAGTAGACGGTAAATCGACTTTTTATAAGGCAATCAGTAAAAACGGAGTTGTTTTTAAGCCGGCTACAATTTACGACAATCAGTTACCTGCATATATAAAAGAGATTGCCAAAGATAAAAAATATACACTTTCGCAGGATGCCATAAATCTGTTGGCGACATATATTGGGGCAAATTTGACGCAAATTGACAACGAATTGTCCAAATTGGTCAATGTTTTACCGCCCGGTTCTCAAATTACACCTGATATTATTGAACAATATATCGGTATTAGCAAAAAATACAATAATTATGAATTTTGTAATGCTGTTATGGCGAAAGAAGAAGCCAAAGCATACGAAATTTTAGACCATTTGTCTAAAGATGACGGTAAAAATGACAAAGGAAAGCAGCGGGCATCATTAGTAAACACACTTTATAGTCAGTTTTTTTCACTTTTACAATATGAATATTTACCCAACGAAATGGATAGAAAAACTTTTTTAAAAGGGAAACCGCTGTCTGTATATGACCTTTATAGAAAAGCAGCCGGTGTGTTTCCAATACCAAAAATTTTTAGAATAATTGCGTTATTGCGTCAATATGATTTGATGAACAAGGGTAGTTTAGGTGTGAGTGTGCCTGAAAATGAATTAGTTAAAGAATTAATATTTAAAATATTTCAAATAGCAGAAACAAGAAGATGAAATACATAATAGTAACAGGAGCGGCAGGATTTATCGGCAGTTGTTTGCTTACCCGCTTGTACGAGGCGGGATATAAGCACATTTTGGCAGTAGATGATTTTTCAAAACCTGCAAAAAGCCCTAATTTTGAAAATAAAAAATATATCGAAAAAGTGAGTCGTACAGAGTTTTTTTCGT
Source organism: Bacteroidales bacterium (assembly GCA_031272415.1). Classification (GTDB taxonomy): domain Bacteria; phylum Bacteroidota; class Bacteroidia; order Bacteroidales; family WCHB1-69; genus JAISTU01. Next base: position 30,217 of record JAISTU010000159.1, read on the forward strand.
GGTTAGAAATGAATTATTCTCATGTAGGATTTGTGTTGCATATAGGCGCCAGAACAGATACTACCGAAACCAATTGGGAATTGTTGGCGGAGTTAAATCTCAATTATACCCAGCAGGTTTGGGATGCTTGTACATCTTACTGTATTCCACTTATATATGCCTCATCTGCTGCAACTTACGGACTTGGAGAATATGGTTATGATGACGACCATGATATTGTTGAAAAATTAAAACCACTCAATTTGTACGGCAAATCTAAAAATGAATTTGATAAATGGGCATTGGAACAGGAGGACACGCCACCGTTTTGGGCAGGATTAAAGTTTTTTAACGTTTATGGTCCTAATGAATACCATAAAAATCGCATGGCTTCGGTGATATTGCATGCTTTTGAGCAAATTGCAAAGGATGGGAAAATTACACTTTTTCGCTCACATCATCCTGATTATCAAGACGGTTGTCAAAAACGAGATTTTGTTTATGTCAAAGATGTGGTAGATGTTATTTTGTTTTTAATGGAACAACAGCCAACATCAGGTTTATATAATGTAGGCACAGGCACTGCACGTACTTTTTTGGATTTGGCACACGCAGTTTTTGCCGCTTTAAACAAGCCCACTGTCATAGAGTGGACTGATACACCGGAAGATATTAGAGATAAATATCAATATTTTACGCAAGCCAATATGGAAAAATTGCTCGATGAAGGCTACTCAAAACCTTTTACCTCCCTCGAAGAGGGCATCAAAGATTACATAACAAATTATCTTTTAGAAAAGAAAATTTTGTAATACCAAAATGCAACAAAAACAGTCCATTGTATAAAAATGGAGATTGCGGGTTATGCCCGTAATGACGAGTGGGGACAATAGTATAGAGGAAACATCATTTTGGTATAAAAAGAAAAAAGGGCGACCACAAGGATACGCCCTAACAAACAAATAAACCAAAACGAAATTATTTTGTTGGTACGTTTTTCAACGTTTGTGTCAAAAAGTTCCAAAATTTTTCAACACTTTCAATGTTTACTCTTTCCGATGGCGAATGAGGATTTTGGATGGTAGGTCCAAAAGAAATCATATCCCAATTGGGGTACACACCGCCCAATAAACCGCACTCCAAACCGGCATGAATTGCTTTCACTTCCGGTGTTTTGTTGAACATTTTTTTGTACACATCCAACATAGTGTTTAAAATGGGCGATTTCATGTTCGGGTTCCAGCCCGGATAACCGCCTGTAAGAGAGATAGTTGCGCTTGCCATTTGAGCAATTGCCTTCATCTTTTCTCCAACAGCGTCTTTTGCCGAATCCACTGAACTACGGATAAGATTGATTAACTCCGCTTTGCCGTTTTCTACTGTAAAAATGGCAAAATTGTTAGACGTTTCAACTAAATCTTTCATAGAATTGCTCATTCGCAAAACGCCGTGAGGAATTGCATAAGCCATTTGCAAAATCTGCATATCTTCCTCATTTACAACAACTTCATTTGGTGCATCTACAGGTTGAATTTCAATTTCCAATTTAGGGTCTGTCAATGCAAATTCTTTTTTAAGCGTGTTGGCAAAAGCGGCGACCATTTGTTCAAAAGCGGCTGCTTGTGCTACAGGTACGGCTACAATTGCTTCTGCTTCACGCGGAATAGCATTACGCAAACTGCCTCCATGTATAGTAGCAATGCGAATGTTATACTCCTCTATTGATTTCATTAACAATCTGGTCATCAGTTTGTTAGCATTTGCACGTCCTAAATGGATGTCCATGCCTGAATGACCGCCTTCCGCCTTTGAAATAAAAATTCGATACGCTTTGGCATCATTTGGAAAAGGTTCAGTGTGATAAATTTTCTCAATACTGCCGTCCAAACCGCCTGCACAACCGACATACAGTTCACCTTCGGTTTCGGAGTCCAAGTTCATCAAAATATCACCCTTAAACTCGCCCGCTTGCAGTCCAAAGGCGCCTGTCATACCCGTTTCTTCGTCAATGGTAATCAGCACTTCAATGGGACCATGTTCGAGGTCTTTGGCAGTTAAAATTGCCATTGCAGCCGCACAGCCGATACCGTTGTCTGCTCCCAAAGTGGTTCCGTTAGCACGCACCCATCCGTCTTCGCCGACCACCATTTCAATGGGGTCTTTTTCAAAATCGTGCGTTTTGTCGCTGTTTTTTTGCGGAACCATATCAATATGACCCTGCAAAATAACACCTTTTCGGTTTTCCATACCCTTTGTGGCGGGTTTAGACATAATCAGATTGCCCGTTGCGTCTTTACGGCAGGCAATATTGTTTTCTTTTGCCCATTTTTCCAACCATGCAACTATTTTTTCTTCATGTTTGGAAGGGTGTGGGATACTGCAAATGTTGCTAAAATTGTCCCACAATGCTTTTGGTTGTAATCCTTGCTTACTCATTTTACTTTATAATTAGTTTATTCTTAATAAATTATGTAATATTACTTTGTTATATCAAATTTGATTTACATAAATGCAAAAATACACAAAAAAATCAATTAAAAATTAAAAAACTTTTTTTCAGAGTGTAGAGTGTAGAGTGTAGATTT
>JAISTU010000196.1 GCA_031272415.1 Bacteroidales bacterium
AAAATAGCACAAAAAAATCACCAGAGATAATATTCTTTTGTGAATTGAATATACTCGTCCGTAAATTCCCTGTTTTGATGACGGAGAGTAAAAGTTTCGGTTTGTAATGGTTTGTATTCTTTTGAAAAACAGAGCAATACACGTTTTGGAGGTGCAGAAGGATAGGATAAAATCTGTAAGCATTTCTGCAAAAAAATAGATTCCGTTTGCAACAAAGAAATCAAAATATCTGCACTTTGGGTTGGTAAAACAGTGTAAAAGACACCTTCTTTTTTCAGGCAATAGGCAACACCTTTGGCAAGTGCAGCATAAGGCAAAGTGTCTGTATGACGTGATAAATTGCGTCCCTGGTGTGGCGAATGCAATGAATTAACAAAAAACGGCGGATTGGAAACAATAATATCAAACGACTGATAACGAACAGGTTGACAAAAGTTTTGCAATGAAATTTCTTCAAAATTAACTCTTTTATTCCAAGGTGAAATCTCCGCATTTTGTCGGGCTTGTTGTATTGAATTTTTATCAATATCAATGCCCAAAATATGAGCATCACATTTTTGAGCCAACATAAGCGAAATAACACCGCAGCCAGAGCCGATGTCCAAAATATTGCGACAATTTGGATGTATTTTTGTCCAAATGCCCAACAAAACCGCATCAGTGCCGACTTTCATGGTGCTTTTATTGTCTTCAATCTGAAATTGTTGAAATCTAAACGTAGACATAATCAAAATTTGCAAAAAAAAAGCAATCAAAAAGAGTCCCCCTTTTGCAAAAGAGACTCTAAAATTCAAAAAACAATGAAATATAGTCCTTATTTTTTAGGACATTCTTTGCCCTCTTCTCCTTTTTTGCAGCAAGGTTTGTCATTTTTGCCACAGTCTTTTGGACCTTTTTTGCAGCAAGACATTTTTGCTTCAAGGAGTGCTTTTTGTTCGTCCAAGGTCAACTTGTCAAACGCTTTCCATTTGGCTTCCATTTCAGCCTTTTTGGCTTCCATTTCGGCTTTTTTGGCAGCCATTTCTGCTTCTTTTTGGTCAATTTTGGTTTTTAATTCCTTTACCAATTCTGCTTTTTCAGTTTCAGCAAGGTTTTCCCAATTGTCCCATTTGGCTTTGAAAGCCTCACAAGCCGCCTTTTCTTCTTCGGTCATTTTGCAACATGGTTTTTCTTTCCCGTCGCATTTTTTGACCTCTTGTTTTGTCGAATCTTGACATTCAACAGTACTTGTTTCTTCTTTTGGTGTGCATGATGCCAGTACAAAACATAATGCTCCTGCGAATAATGCTAATCTTTTCATTCTGCTTTCTTCTTATTTTATATTTGTTAAAAAATTATATTTCAATAACGTGAATATTTTTTATTTATTTTATATTTTGTAAAAAAAATTTTTTTTCTATGCGTAATTATTCTTGCAATAAATTCATTAAATATTGTCCGTAACCGCTTTTGAGTAATGGCTGTGCGATTTTTAAAAGTTGATTTTCATCAATAAAACCTTGTTCAAAAGCACATTCTTCAATGCAGCCGATTTTTTTACCTTGCCTATCTTCAATTACTTGCACATATTGTGAGGCTTCAATTAAAGATTTAAAAGTACCTGTATCTAACCATGCCGTTCCTTTTTCTAATACCTTAACTTTCAACATTTTACGTTCAAGATAATATTTATTTACGTCCGTAATTTCGTATTCACCTCTGGCACTTGGAGAAATATTTTTGGCTATCTCAATGACCGAATTATCATAAAAATATAAGCCCGGCACGGCATATTTTGATTTTGGCTGCAACGGCTTCTCTTCTATCGAAAGTGCATTCATGTTTTTGTCAAATTCGACTACTCCATAACGCTCCGGGTCGGTAACATGATAGGCAAACACAATGCCTCCTTGCGGATCATTGCACTCTTTTAATGTTCGATTGAAACCGCTACCGTAAAAAATATTGTCCCCTAAAACCAAACACACTTTGTCGCCTCCGATAAACTCTTCTCCCAAAACAAAAGCCTGTGCCAAACCGTTAGGAACATGCTGCATTTTATAAGAAAATCGGCAACCAATTCGCACGCCAGAGCCTAATAATTTTTCAAAATTCCCCAAATCATCCGGGGTAGAAATTATCAATATCTCCCGTATTCCCGCCGAAATCAACACACTTAACGGATAATAAATCATCGGTTTATCATAAATAGGCATCAATTGTTTACTCGTCGCCAACGTAATGGGATGCAACCGCGTCCCTGCTCCTCCTGCTAATATAATCCCTTTCATTTTTATATAATAAAATGCAAAGATACACAAATTCTTCAATTAAAAATTAAAGACTTTTTTTTGATAGAGTGGAGAGTGATTTTTTTAGAGTGGAGAGTGAAGAGTGTAGATTTACGATTTTAGATTTTTTTTTTTGCATTTTTGAATAAAAACGTTCTAAAATCTGAAAAAAAATCACAATACATCATCAGGAACTCTAAAATAATATAATGTAACTGTGAGATTTAAATCTGCTAAATTTACAGAATTTAGCATTATTTTCCATAATGTGTGTGTGGGGAAACATAAATTTTATTGCCCTAACCTGCGAAAGACAAAATACAAATTGCATACCTTGTCTTGTGTTTTACAAAAGCATTGAGAATGATTACATAATCAAAACATATAAGATATGGAAACAATTAATTTTCTCTGAAAAGCACCATTTTGCCAAGATAAGTCCCATAAATTTAATTCACTTCCAATATTAAATTGAACGTGATTTATACGAAAACCTCCGCCATATTCTAAATTTATAGGAATTAAATATGTATTTAGAGCATAGTCGGCTACAAAATTTGCTCCTAAACCGCAATAGGCAAACATACTAAACCATTTGGAAAAGTTTCCGCGATATTCAAAGTGTAACGGGATATTTATCGCCCACAAATCATTAAAATAGAAATCGGCATAAACTCCCGTATTCAATCCAAATCCATATTTGAATAATGGTTCTGCACGAATGCCTATTTGCATTCCATGCGAACTGCCATTTGGCATGTAATGCGAAGTGTCATAGCCGTAATAACCGTAGCCATATTTGGCATATTTGTTAGAATGATGATTATGAGCATAGCCCACCGTCAATCCCCAAATATCGCGGGTTTTAGGATTGTTGGAACAATCTTTTTTACCTTTTTGTGTTACATAAATGCGTTTGGATTTATCACCTGCGTTAACTGTAA
>JAISTU010000054.1 GCA_031272415.1 Bacteroidales bacterium
TACACGGACAGCAATTTCACTAATTTAACACAAGCGGGGACTTATTATACCACTCTTGCCAATAGTAATGCTTGCGATAGTATTGTAGCATTTACACTTTATTTTTACCCTGTTCCTGCTATCACTCAATATTCTGCCAATATTTGTCATGGAGGCATTTACAGCGATAGCAATTTCACCAATTTAACGCAAGAAGGCTATTATTCAGACACATTGCAAACGCCGGACGGTTGCGATAGTATTGTGGCATTAAGCCTTTCTGTGCATATTCCTTCTCCAACCTATCTGAATGCATCCATGTGCAGAGGCGGAATTTATAGCGATAGCAACTTTACAAACATCACAGAATCAGGCACTTATTATGACACCTTGCAGGATATATATGGTTGCGACAGTGTACTGATTTTGTATGTTTCCTATTATCCGACAGTGGCGATGACGTATCATTCTGCCACTATTTGTCATGGCAATATTTATAGCGACAGTAATTTCATAAATCTCACAGAATCAGGAACTTACTACGATACATTGCAAAATATAAACGGTTGCGACAGCATTATAAGATTGACCCTTTATGCAAGTTATATCTCAACACCTTATTATTATGCAAGTATCTGTAATGGAGACAGTTACAGCGATAGCAATTTTAGCAATTTAACGCAAGAAGGCTATTATTCAGACACATTGCAAACGCCGGACGGTTGCGATAGTATTGTAAGATTGCGATTGACGTATAAACAGTCGCCAACGCAAGCACTTTGCATGATTTCTGTAGAGGAAAACAATCATAATCAGATAGTTTGGAAAAATAATGAAATCATAAGTGCCTACAAAATTTATCGTGAAGGTACGCAAAGCGGAATTTATGATTGTATTGCGACTGTTGATTATGACAGCAATAATGTGTGGATAGATACCGCAAGCAATGCCACAGAACGCTCCTATCGTTACAAAATATCAGGTATTGATACTTGCGGGAATGAGTCCGATTTGAGTGCTTTTCATAAAACGATGCATCTCACTATCAATCAGGGAGTTGGCTCTTCATGGAATTTGATTTGGACACCTTACGAAGGTATTACTTACCCGACCTTGAACATTTATCGCTCATCAGGCGTACAGATGGGCAATTTGGAGTTAATTCAAACAATATCAGGTAATAACACTTCTTATACGGACAATAATGCGCCTTCAGGTTATGTTTATTACCAAATTGAAATTGTGTTAGATGAGCCTTGCACTACCCGTAAATCGTTTGCCTCCATTCGCTCCAACATTGCCACAAATGCACCTAATACAAACAGTATCAACGAATTTCGCACATCAGAAATCCAACTCTACCCCAACCCTACCTCTTCGCAATTAAAAATTAAAAATTATCAAATCAAAGATGGTGAAAATGTGGAGATTATAGATGTTTTAGGTCGTGTTCAAAAATCAACCATCATCAATCAACAATCTGAAATAATAATTGATGTTTCGCACTTGGCAAAAGGCATGTATTTTATCAAAATCGGGAATTGGCGAGGGAAATTTGTAGTTAATTAAAATCCCCCTTAAGGGGGACTTCTTAAAATAATGTAGAGACGTAGCGTGCTACGTCTCTTTTGCGTTGTCAGAACTTTGATTTTCGTATGATTTTTTTGATTTGTGTGAAATCAGAATAATCATTTTAATCATTCCAAATCACAGTTCAGACAAGAGGCAGTAGAGACGTGGCATGCCACGTCTTTACAATCATAAAATAATCCTGCTAATCATATAAATCTTGTGAAAATCGTGGTTCAGACAATTTTTCTATTCTAAAATGCAAAAAAAATCTATTTTTCTCTTTTCCACAGTAGGTACCAAAATGTGTTGAATTTACCGATATAATTTTCTAAAAATATTTTGTATTTACCTGAAAATGAATACTTTGTAAGCAGTTCTTTGGAATTGATGCCCATTGAATAGAATTGATGTCCGAGTTGTTTTTGAAAATTAGCAGTCGAAAAGCCACTTTTTACACTTTCTTGCAGCAGCAAAACGGCAGCGTCAACATTTTGTCTGCCGACAAAGTAAAATGCTGATTTATTGAGAATTACAGATTGATGTATTTGCATCACATATTTGAACAAACTATCGCAAGTTAAGCCGAATTTATCTATTTTTTGCTCTATAAAATATTGATATACAGAGTCATAGGTTTTAAATCCTTTTTCACCTGCATCGGTAGTGAGCATTGTTTTTGCGGTTTCGTATTTTTGCTCAAAAATTGCAACAGGAAGATATTTTTGCAAAGTGTCTTCTAAGTGGGCAATATACAGTTCATTTGAGAATTTATTCTTCTCATTTTCAATCTGTTGGCATGCGTTTGCAAATTGTTTGGCATTCAAATTTGCATTTATTTTTTGCAACAAATCGACAAATGCCTCATCTTCATAGTGCCAAAAACGCTCTTTGTATAAATTTTCTGTATATGTAAATTGTTCATTTATAACATTTTCTGTATCTAAAAGGTAGATATTAGACATTTTTTTTGCTTTTTCGAGTATAGCATCGGCTTTTGCAAATTCGTTCCCCCAAAGTGCCTGATTAGCAAGCGATAAACTATATGTGAGTAAATTAACCATTTTTACATAAAATGCCTGATTTTCGCCAAACACAAGAGTATCAAGCAAATAGGGTTTATATTGTCGCATCCTGGTAAAACTATCCAAAAGTAACGCATTCCTTGGCGAGAGGTCAAGTCGATAGATAGTATTATATAACTGACTGTATATGAGCAAACTATCTTCTTTTACGCTTGGTATTTGAGGTACAAATTCCACTTTTTGAGCCACAATTTCCGCTGGTTTTTTGAGGCGAATATATTGGCGATGTTCGTCATAAAATGTTTCCAAATCGGCATCATTATCTTTTAATTTTTGCTCATAAATGGCTGTGTAACATTCTGTAAATATCTCAAAATAAGCGGGTTGATTAAAAGTACAATTCAGGGAATCCAAAAAATCGAACATTTCTACATTTTCTGAAAGTGCCTTTTGGTAATATTTTTTGGCTAAATTGGTACGGGCTCTTTCAAAATAACGCTTGCTCAATCGCTGAACAATCCGTACAAAAGCGGGCTGATTGCAAGGGTTTTGTGCATCTTCTCGCATAATGTTTGCCAAACTCAAAATATATTCTTTTGCAAGTTTATCTTTCTGATTATCAATGGCTTTGTTAATGATTAAAAAATAAGAATCATAAATGCCGTTTTGTGCTTCATTTTTGAGTGCCAAAAATTTTTGATAACGCTGTTGATGATGCGTCCCTGAAAAAAACATTTCTACCGTATCTAAAATTTTCAAAGCGTCATAATAGTTGTACGCATGGATGTAATTTTGAGCCACCAAACATAATGAATCGCACACATTATCAACAACTTCCGCTTCACAAACAGAAATTTGTCCACTTATTCGCAAAACCTGAAAAAGCCGCAAATTTTCCTCGTACATTTTGTTGGCAATGTAAAGTGTGGTCAATTTTTCAATCGCTTGGCAATGTTCAGGATTGAAGTCCAAACAGCGGTTAAAATAATAAATTGCCTGCAAAACATTGCCTTCTTTTTGATATTGGATGCCTTTTTGGTACATTAAATCGTCAATTTTTGCCATTTTTTGCGACAAAACAATATCTTTATCCTCAATTTTTTGCCATAAAATGTCATGTTTTTGCAAATATTGAGTTATATCACCTTCGGAGCGAGCCAACAGCATTTCAAAGTTATTTTTCTCATTATCAGTTACTTCCTTTTTGATGCTGAGCCATTCAAAGCGATGCAAAGGCAACAAATCTATATTGTTTTCGTCCAAAGAATCCAAGCGACTGTGCCAATTTTGATAGAGCGAATCCAATTGATAATATCGCTCAATGAGTGCATAGCCATTTTGCAGTCGCTGTATGCCCAAAGTGTCAAATTTTAATTCTATTTTCTTTATATTTATCTGAAAATCAGCACTTTGTAAGGCAGAGGCAAAAGTTGTATCCAACAAAATTTGAGAAGATGAAATTATTTTATTTTGAAAATTAAGTTCCTCAAAAACAGTGCTTTGAGATTTAATTTGTGCCAAAAAAGTCAATTTTTCAGGAAACAATGAATCACAAATTGCAAAATTTCGATATTTACAGCCACAATCTGTCCCTGCATATTGTATCCCTAACTGCAATCGGAGACCATTATTGACCTCAAAAATCAATAATTCTACATAAAATTTGGTTTTAAAAAAGCTTTCGGATTGACAATTTGGTAAATATTTGAATATCAAGTTGTTAGAGTTGTCTGATTTTTCAAAATAAAAAGTATACTCTTTTTTAATTTTTTGTGTCGGCGACTGTGCAAACGCAATAAACGGAAAGAATAGAACGCAAACAAGCAATATTTTAATGTATTGTAAATCAGCAAAATACAAGTTTTTTTTGTCGCTTTTGCAAGTCCTTTTATTCATTTTAACCGCAAAACATTTCATACAAAACATTTTGCGGTGATGTTTGCTATCATCCGGAATAAAAATTTGCCTATACATATAATGAAAAATTAAAAGTAATTTGCAAAGATACACAATTTATTCAGTTAAAAATTAAAAACTTTTTTTCAGAGTGTAGAGTATAGTTTTTTTTTGCATTTTGAGAGAAAATTGTTATAAAATTTGCAAAAATCACTTTTCTATTGACAAAATTTCTTCTGCAATTGAGAGCAATTCTTTGTTGATATTCAACAATTTAGCGATTGAAAGTGCCTCGTGAGGGGCATTGATTTCTTTTGTTTCTGTCAAAGAATAGTCGATATTATTTAATAAGTCATTGATAGAGTGCGAGTTATGCGTGTCTTTTAATCCTTTGACACGCAGTTGTTTGGCAGCAATGTTTATACAGTCATAATGTGTTGTAACACAAGAATTTACGTGTTTTTCTGCCAATATTTTCAATACCGCCATTACTATTGCTCTTCCTTCTTCCGGATTGGTAGAACGGGCAGGCTCGTCGAGCAACACAAGGAGCGATTTACCTTCATTGATTTCGTCCAAAATAGAACTTAATCGCTTGATTTCCAGCGCAAAAGAAGATAAGCCGGAAGTGGCATTAACATTGTCTTCCATGCTCAATCTAAGTCCGTCTTTTGGGACAATGCAAGCCGAGCGAGAAGGCACGAAAAAACCAAACTGATACAAGGTTTGACAAAGCGCCAAAGTCCTCAACAGCACCGTTTTACCTCCCATATTGATCCCTGTGAGCAAAATGGGAGCATTTTCCAATTCTATATCAATGGGCTGATATTCTTTGCTTTTAGATTGTAAAATGTTCTTTATCAATGGATTAAATATTTTTTGATAAACTGTCTTTTCAACTGCAGTTTGCGGTCTGCAAAGTTGTAAATCATTGATTTGATGTGCTTTGGCAAATAATATGTCTAAATAGGCAATTTGTGCAGAATTTTGTAATAATTTTTCGGCAAAAGGTTGCAGGTTTTGGCTCAACTTAATTCTTATATTGTCCTCAATTTCAATACATTGTGTTATTAAATCGGTGTCGTTTTGTGAATTTTCACGCATTTGTTTGCGTAAGATTGCCAATTCGGAGGAATAATCATCATAAATATAAAAGCCTTGTGAATGCGTATTTTGCGGGTCTAAAAGGATAACAATTTTGTCTAAATTTGCAATTTTAAAAAACGGAATATCTTGACACAAAATGTGAATTTCTTGTGTTAAAAAAGCAAAATTTTTAATTTCAAAAAAATCTATATCATTGAGTATCAAATTATTATGTAGATTTTGAAAAGTTTTTTCTATATCTCTGAATTGCGACAAAAGAAAGTTTATTTTCTCCGCTTTTTGTACATTGTTTTGTTTCCATCGAAGCACAAAATCTATATTATTTAATTCATTTTCAATCTTTTGCGGCTCTCTCATATATTTTTGAGAGAACAAATATCGCTTTGATAAGGTAGATTGTAAGGGTAAATTTTCTATAATATATTGAAAATCAGTTATTTGTGTTGTACAAATAAAGGGAATTTTACCACTAATCATCTCCGCAATGGTAAAATGGTCGCTCGTTTTTTCTAAAGATGGATTATTATTCATAAAATATTGATTATTAGTATATTAATGATTATTATTTAATGTTCTCACGTCATAGACAGGCAATTGCAGAGCGTCTTTTAATTTTTGTTGCAAAAGAGCCGAATTGAGGCAATAGCCCTGCACAGAAGTAGGATTGACCGTCAATGCAATGATTTTGGTTTTATATAAAGTTTTAATCTTCCCGCCTTTTTGCAAAAAAGCATTCAAAACGGTTTCTGATGCAAATATTTTTGTGAAATCATTGACAATCAATTCAATATGCTTCACATTGTCTTGTATTCGCAAAAAATTGAGCAATTTATCTTGCAAAACACCCGCCAAAAAAAGAGTGTTGTATTGTAACAAATTTGGTTTCTTTTCTTCAAAATGGAAAGCCGTTTTGATTTCCAAATCACGCAGTTGTCCATTTTTATCAATGCCCCAAATCCCATTTTCAATAGATTGCAATAAATGTTTTGTTTGCGTATTAACTTGTTCTAAATCAATGAGTTGTATAATATATTTGGTTTGATGGATCAATTTATTTATATCAAAAGAAAATGCGGCGCCGGTGGTGAGCAGCAATGCTTTGGAAATGGCGGGCGACGCATGGCTACGGCGGGACAAAGCACCGTCAATAAGGCTCGTTTTTGCCCCCAATGTGGCATGAATGTCCAAAATCTCCTGTAAAATGTGGGTCTCTGACGGACCTGAGAGCGTTATTTTGCCCTCCAAAACCACCTTCGCCGTTATCAATCGCCCCAAAGCGGTCTGTTTTTGACTTACATGCAACACCTCCGACACCAATTGTCGTTCCAAATAATGCTTTTCGGAAGTGGTGAAAATCATGCCATTATACAATTTGATAGCAGGTTTTGGGGTATGCGTAACTTGGTCGCTCTGTTCGCCATCCAATCCGATAGAAGTAACTGATATACAATGATTTAACTTACTCACTCTTTGAAGAATGTAATTCAGTGTTTCCGTTTTGCCTGTATTTTTCTCCATTCCTGCTATGGAAACGCTTGCATATTTTAAAATTTCAGATATAAATGGCATGATACACGAGATTTAATTGGGAATATAGCCACTTTCTTTGATGACCGCTTTGCCGTCTTCTGTTTGTAGCCATTGATAGAGTTTGTAAGTCATAGAATTAGTAATGACCGACATATCAACTTTTTTTACATTTGTTGGCGGTTGTGCGTGAATTTGGCACACAAAAAAAACAAGCAAAATTGCAAATTTTATAATAAATTTATTCATAAATGCAAAAAAATCATTCAGATATTTCGGGATTATGTTTTCTGCGGTGTATCCAAACCAAAATTCCCACCAAAATCATTGCCATAGGAGGAATAGACATCAATCCATTATTGTAATAAAAACCGCCATTGACGGCATACCAATTGTCCGGAATGACTTGCTGATTCCAAATGGTTCCGCTTGCAAAAAACTCCCGCACAAAACCAATAATTACCAACACCATTCCATACCCCGCACCGTTAGCAAGCCCATCTATCAACGAAGGCAAAGGCGGATTGCCCAACGCAAAGGCTTCAATACGCCCCATAATAATGCAATTGGTGATAATCAAACCCACAAAAACCGACAACATTTTGCTCATTTGATACATGTAGGCTTGCAAAATCAAATCTACCAAAATTACCAACGCCGCCACAATAATCAATTGTACAATAATCCGAATGCGTGGTGGTATTGTATTGCGTATCAATGAAATAATAAAATTAGCCATCGCACATACAACCGTTACCGAAATTGCCATCACAAGCGCCGGCTTCAATTGTGCCGTAACCGCCAATGCCGAACATACACCTAACACCTGCACCAACACAGGATTGTCTTTACTCAATGGTCCAAGATATTTTTTTATATTCATATAAATCTTTTTGAATTAAAATGCAAAGATACACCTTTTCGTCAATTAAAAATTAAAAACCTTTTTTTCAGAGTGTAGAGTGTAGAGTGTAGATTTTTTTTGCATTTTGGGAGAAATTTGTTCTAAAAAATGATTATTTCCCGTCTGATTGAAGTGATTATTATGATTTAGATAATCGTACAAATCAAAAAAAGTTATTCAAAATCACCGTTCAGACGTGGGGATTGTAGAGACGCGGCATGCCACGTCTCCCTTTGATACCTACATTTTGCCCTTTTCAACAAAGTCTCTCATGAGGTGGATTTAGGGGCTTTCAATTGATGCAAAAACTTTCAATAGTATTTGTGTTTCGTTTTCCCAAGTTAATTCGGCGTTGGCGTGGGCAAACCCTGACAGATTTTTGGGTTGTGTGGCTCTCTGACGAATAACATTGGCAAGATAAGCAGGTTCAAAATGGTCAATAAGAGTACCAATTTGATAATGTGCCACAATTCGCCGTATTTCAGGAAAATCAACACTCACTATCGGCAATGTCGCCCTAATGTAATCAAAAATTCGATTGGGCAAGGAATAATAGTAATTTAAACTGCTGTTATCCAATAGATTAACGCCTACATCTGCATTTTGTGTATAAGATGCCAATTCTTCAAAAGTTACTTTGCCGACAAAAAATACTCGCTCCTGCAAGTGCATTGCCTCTGTTTTGGCTTTTAATTTGTCTAAAATATCGCCATCACCTACGACAAAAAATACAAAATCCTCTAAATAAGGCATGGCATCTATTATCCATTCGATACCGCGTCCCATATTGACGGCACCCTGATACAATATCACTTTTTTGTCTTCAGGGGTAAGATTTTTTTTCGGTAATTTGATAGGCGCTGCCGGTGGAATATTGCGTACAACTTGCATTGAGATACCGTATTTGGCATTATAAATGTCGGCAATAGATTGACAGACTGTATAGCAATGTTTGAGGCGGGGAAAGAGCATATCTTCAATCTTTGTCCATACTGTTTTGACAAATTTGCGATTGACAACTTCCGGCACAGCAGGAAACATTTCATGTGCATCAAAGACCAATGGTTTTCGACGCAAAACAGAGGCTAACCAATTGGCAGTAAGCGTATCCGTATCGTTGGCAAGATAAATGTCAGCCCGCGACATCAGCAAGTAGAAAAACAACCGAATATTGTACTCCGCATAGAACAAAAAACCTGTATTGAACAACAACCGCATCCGAAAAATTGAATAAGGGCGATGCAAATGCGGACTATTGCGGTGGCGTCTGCCGATAAGTTTCACAATATAATTGTTTTGCATCAATGTTGAACAGACTTTATGCACCCTTTGGTCTGTTGACAAATCATTGGTTACGGAAACAGAAACTCGTTTTTTATTATTTTTTGCCATTTTGAGTGTTATTTTTGGTAAAAAAAATGATATATTTCTTGTTTTTCGCAATTTATGGGTGGCGATTTTTGATAAAGAAATTCCCAATGGCATAAAGTGGCAAATTTGTCATCCAACTTTCACATTTATAGGGAGTTAATGATGTTTTGAGTGCTTGTTTAGGGTGATTTTTTTGACAAAAAAGTTTAAAACTTGCTGCTGCCAAATTTTCGCTTGCTTTCACCTCAATAGGTATAATTTCGTTTTCATTCGTTTGAACAAGAAAATCAATTTCATATTTACTATTATCAAAAGTGTGATAGAAAACTAACAAATTTTCATTCTGCATAAGTTGTTGAAACACATAATTTTCAGACAAAGCCCCCTTAAATTCTTCAAAAATTGCATTCCCATTTACAATTGTTGACGAATTTAACTCTGACATGGCGCCCAATAAGCCGACATCATTATGAAAAAGTTTAAAATTAGATAATTCCTGATAAGCAATTAGTGGAATAGCATATTTTGAAACATTATAGACTTTGTGTAAAAGTCCTGCATCGGAGAGCCATTGAATTGCCAACTCAAAATCTTTTGCTCTCGCACCTTGCCGGATAACATTGTAGATAAATTTTTTGTTTTCTTTTCCCAATTGTGCAGGCATGCTATCCCAAACCATATTTATTCGTGGCAAAATTTCATGGGGAGCATGTTTTGAAAAATCATTTCGATAGGATAATAAAATATTTTTTTGAATATGACGAACTTGTTGCCAATCACGATTTTCAATAAATTCTTGCACCGCTTCAGGCATGCCTCCTACAAATAAATAATAGCGTAATAAATTGATTAACTTATCATTAAAGAAAGTCAAATTTTTAAAGTCATGTTTTTCAAGCAATTCTGTAACGCCTGTTTCGCCCATTGCAAGCAAAAATTCGTAAAATGACATCGGATAAAGTTTCATAAAATCAACTTTCCCAACAGGAAACGACTCATGCGGATGAATGTTCACCCCTAACAAAGACCCCGCAGCAATAATATGATATTGTGGGGCGTCTTCATAGAGATATTTCAATGCTGTAATCCCTTTTGGTGCGGTTTGAATTTCATCGAAAACTATCAATGTATTGTCCGCATTTATCTTCATTTTGCAATAAGCGTTCAATATTGTAACAATTCTATCTACATCAAAATCCGTTTCAAAGAGATTTTTAGGGGCATTTGGGCGTTCAAAATTGACGTATGCAACTTGCCTGTATTGAGATTTGCCAAATGCTTGAATAAGATAGGTCTTTCCTACTTGTCTTGCTCCCAAAAATATAAGTGGTTTTCTTTTCTTTGATAACTTCCACTGTATCAGTTCTTTAATCTTTGTTCTATACATTTTTCTCCAATATTTTTATAATTTGAAATACACTTTTCTCCCGTAAATGATATTACAAAGGTACACTTTTTTGTCAATTAAAAATTAAAATTTCATTTTTTATTGAAGAATTTGTGTATCTTTGTAAAATTGTTTACAGAAATTATAAAATCAATTTATGAAAAGAATTATTTCGCAGTTTTTTCAAAAAGATAGTATGTGGGTAGGAATATTGATAGGTATTGTGCCTCCGATTGTGTTATTTGCCTTACTTTGGCTGATTTCTATGTCGTTTGCACCGGAGGGAAAAGATTATTTAATCAAAATTCCTACGCTTATTTTGTTGAGTGTTTTCCCTAATCTATTCACATTCAGATACTTTTTAGTAAAACGCAAATTGGAACGGATTGGAAGAGGTATTTTGTTGGTAACTTTTGTTATTGCTATTTGTTATCTCATTGCATACTTAAAACTACCTGTGTAACAATAAATTACATATATTCATGAAAGATTATACATTGACACATCTAAAGGAAATTGAGGCAGAGGCGATTTATGTTTTGCGGGAAGTGGCGGCACAATTTGAGCGTCCCGCTATTTTATTTTCAGGCGGCAAGGATTCAATTGTTGTAACATACCTTGCACATAAGGCTTTTTATCCTGCCAAAATACCGTTTCCACTTTTGCACATTGATACGGGGCATAATTTTGCGGAAACGCTTGATTATAGGGACAAATTAGTAGAAAAATTGGGAGCCACTTTGGTGGTCGGCTCTGTGCAAGAGTCCATTGACAAAGGCGAGGTTGTGGAAGAGAAAGGAGTTCATGCAAGTCGTAATCGATTGCAAACCACTACTTTACTAAACACCATTGCAAAATATAAATTTGATTGTGCCATCGGTGGCGGTCGGCGTGATGAGGAAAAAGCACGTGCCAAAGAACGCTTTTTTTCCCATAGAGACGAATTTGGACAATGGGATCCCAAAAATCAAAGACCTGAATTATGGAATATTTTTAATGGTAAAAAACGCCCCGGCGAACATTTTAGAGTTTTTCCGATTAGCAATTGGACTGAAATGGACGTTTGGCAATATATTTTGCAAGAAAATATTGAAATGCCGAGCCTTTATTTCACCCATACAAGGAACGTTTTTCTCAGAGACGGACAATATTTGGCAGCCGAACCTTGTATGACGCTTAAACCTACTGAAAATGTGGAAATTAAGCAAGTTCGTTGTCGCACTATCGGCGATATATCTTGCACAGGATTAGTCCTTTCGGAGGCACATAATTTGGAAGATATTGTCAAAGAAATTGCTGCTACACGCATTACCGAAAGAGGCGGACGTGCTGACGACAAACGCTCCGACACCGCAATGGAAGACAGAAAAAAAGAAGGTTATTTTTAACAAAAAAACTTTTAATCAATTCATTATCAAGTGTTTATAAATGAAAATATTCAAATTTGGTGGCGCATCCGTCAAAGATGCACAAGGGTTTAAAAATGTAGGACAAATTATCGCTCAAAATTGCGGACAGCCTTTGATTATAGTCGTTTCTGCTTTGGGCAAAATGACCAATAAAATGGAAACGCTTTTGGCTGCCTATTTTAATAATTCAGTGGATAAAAACAGCATTTTTGAAACAATAAAAAAAGAACATGAACAAATTGTTTTTAACCTTTTTGAAAATGTACAATCTCCTGTAAATCAGTTAATTGCATCTATTTTTGAGGAATTATATAAAAAATTGCAAACCCAAGCAAGTGAAAATTATGATTTTGAATACGACCAAATTGTTTCTGTGGGTGAATTGTTGTCTTCTGTCATTTTGTCAGAATATCTTAACTCTCTCAAAATCAACAATGAATGGAAAGATGCACGCCGTTTAATCCGCACCGACAACAATTACAGAGAAGGCAATGTGGATTGGGAAAAAACAAGCAGAAAAATCGGACAACAAATTGTGCCGCTTTTTGAAGAAAATAAACAGCAAATCATTGTAACACAAGGATTTATAGGAGGTACAAATGAAAGATTTACAACCACTTTGGGCAGAGAAGGCTCGGATTTTAGTGCTGCCATATTTGGGTATGCAACTGACGCTCAATCTGTTACAATTTGGAAAGATGTAGAAGGCTTACTCAACGCTGACCCAAAGCGTTTTTCGGATACTGTTAAATTGTCGCAAATACCTTATACAGAAGCAATTGAGTTAGCCTATTACGGGGCAAGCGTCATTCATCCCAAAACAATTCAACCGTTAAAGAAAAAAAATATTCCACTTTATGTCAAATCGTTTTTGCACCCGCAAAATGCTGGTAGTCTGATAGATACGGCAAAAAATTGCAAAAATATACCCCCTTGTTTTATTTGCAAACCGCATCAAGTTCTTATTTCATTGAGTTTGAGGGACTTTTCTTTTATTTCGCAAGACAGCATTGTTGAACTCTTTGCCACTTGTAGTCATTATGGATTTAAGATCAATTTAATGCAAAATTCGGCTCTAAGTTTCTCAATATGTGTTGATTACAAAAAAAATTTAGAAGATTTGGTCACCGAATTGCAAAAAAAATATTTTGTTAAATACAATCTCAACATGGAATTGATTACCATTCGTTATTATCATGAGGCTGCCATCAAAAAAGCAGTCGGAAATAAAAAAATCATTTTGGAACAAAGAAACCGCACTATGGCACAATTTGTTGTCCCTGAGTAATTATTTTTTTTTGATTGTAAATTTGGGATTTTTTTGTATTTTTACACTCTACACTCTAAAAAATCACTCTCAACTTTTCTTACTGTTTCACTACCTTTTTAATTTCCACTTTCTTTTCGCTCACCGCTCTCAAAATATACATCGCATTGGAAAGGCTGCGCAAATCGCCGTTGTCAGA
>JAISTU010000016.1 GCA_031272415.1 Bacteroidales bacterium
TTTTGTGGCAACTTTTATTTGCTCACAAGTCCAAAGAATAGAAGCATGATTTGAAAAGTTGATTAACATAGTTCTAATAATTTAGATATTGACTCACTGTTTATTATATCTTCGCGGCACAGTACTTTAATATTTAGGTCGGATGCTCTATCCAAATGTGTTTGTTTCACATCTTTACTCTCACGTGAACTCAAAGTGAAAATACTGAAATTTGAAAACAATCCAAGATTTCTTTGTAAAGCCGTTGATTTATAAATCGTTTCATTTACAATATTGCCTCTATCGCTCAAAATGGACGTTTTACATTCAATGGCGTAAAATTTTGTTTTATAAAGGAAGATAATGTCAAATTCATTGTCAATTCCTTTCTTTTTCAATTGAACGCCGGTTTTAAGGTCTTCTTTTTTGATAATACCTTCTTCCTGTAAACGGAAATAAATGTATTCTTCAAACCAATCGCCTGTCAAATAGCGAACTTCGTATTTATTGACGATCAAAAAGTTTTTATCGACGAGTGGAAATGTTATTTTACAAAGCAAATCTTGCAATCCTGTCATTTCGTTAATTGATACGGTTTTATCACGTTTCTGACGGAGTTGATTTATAATTCTCCGTTCGTTTACGCCAAAATTCAAAAATTCTTGCAAAAACTGCTTTGTATAATCCAAACTTATGCCGCTAATATGTCCTTCCTGCATTTCAAATCCATAACTTTCAACATATTCTTTCAAAGAAATATTATCCACCAAATCATCTGAAATTCTATGTTCAACAGGAAAATTCAAAAAACATTTTTTGCCGTCAATATAGTAAATTCGGGCATTGGGTTTCATTTTAAAAAAATCTGAAACAGCAAGCGACATCATTTTTGTGCCGCCTGTAATATTGACAAATATTTGCTCATATTTGTCAAAACTGCATTCTGCAAGGCGGTTTTCAATATCCGAAATATCGGAATGATTGACGCAAATGGTTTCAAAATTTGTTATCTCACAAACTTTTCTTATCCAGTCGCCGACACCTTTTTCCTCCATCGCATCGGTGGAAATAAACAAATATTCTGTTTGCTCATTCTCACATTTATTGTCCCTTATGTATTTGATAAACTGCACATTAGGGATTGTCTGGGCGCTCAAAAGCGTAACTATTAAATTTGTCATAACTTATTAAATTAAAAATTAGAAATTAACCACTGTCCAAAAAATTTATTATAAACCGAATAACGGTTTTCTTCACACGTAATGAACTCTTTTTCAAGCAATCCTGCCAAAGCCGCCTGCACGGAACTCGCAGATACAAGATGATGCCGTTTCACAAAATTGGAAGAAGTAACTGCCGTCGCTTTGCCCTCTTTGGCTATGGCTATCAACAGTTTCAACTGCTTATCGGGCAATAAAAAGACCATTTCCGAATATGCATATTGAAAACTGTCAATAATGTACTTAACGGCAGGTTCTACATAAGTTATATCGCAAGTTTCGTTTATTGCAGTCATATCAAACAATTTATTGAGTATTTTTTGTATATACCATGTAATGCCCTCATATTTTTGGTAAATATTGCTAATCACTTCTTTATCAATGGATTTAGAAACGTTTGAAAAATGTTGTTGCGCAAATTCAATGTATTTGTCGAGCGAAATAGGCTCTAAATGAAACATTGAAGAACTTGCAAAAAACGGACGCGTAGGGGAAATAAACATCTCTCCGATGAGATGCCTTTGGCTACCTGAAAAAATAAACCGATTGAGTGGCGACTGCTGAATATATGTTCGCAACAGCGCTTCGGTATTGCTTTCCGGGTATCTCAAAATTTGCTGAAACTCATCTATCGCCACAATACAAGGCTTATCTGTTTTGTTTATGTACTCAAATATCTCATCCAATGATTGATTGAGATTTACTGAATTGCCCAATCCGACACTCAAAATCGGATTGCCCATTGCGTCAAATGTTAAATCGGATTTTAAAGATTTGAGTGTGTTGACAAACAAATCTACAGCCTTTTTGCCAAATGGCTTCAACTGACGGATAATATTTTTCCCAAATTGAAACACAAAATCGTTCAAATTTTTGGTGGCAAAAATATCAATGTAAAACAAATAGTAATCGTTTTTTAATTCTTTTTGGCGAAAACAATGCTCTATTAAGCCCGATTTTCCCATCCTGCGGGTAGAAACCAGCGTAAGATTATTGCCATTTACGACTTCTTTAATCAACCGTTTAGTCTCATTCTCACGGTCGCAAAAATATTTTTCCGACACGTAACCTACTGTTACAAAGGGGTTTTCAACTTTAATCATACTTTTATTATATTATAATTACCATAAAACAATAACGCAAAGATAATAAATTTATTGTGTTTTTTTGTACTCATTTTTCTACTATTTCTATTTCAAAATTTCCTAATCCATACGCCGTTTCATTCCCAATTCCTAACTTTGACATAAACTGCAAAATCGGAATATAATCTTGCAAATAACCTTCATAAATCTGCTCACCAATAAAACCGCGCAATGGCTGTTCATTTTTTGTTTCTTTTTTCAATGTGTTTTTTAGTTTAATAAATTGTAAATCAGCAGATTGCAATTGTGCAAATGCTGCATTTCGCATAAAATTATCATCTACCGCCGAAATCTGTTCTATTCGTTTATTTATATAGATATTGTACAAATTTTGCAAACGACAAACAGCCGTATGTACGATTTGATACAAACTCGGAAAACAATTTGCTTTTGCCTGACTGCCCAACGGAGTTTCTTTGCGAGTAAGTTTGCCGATACGAACTAATTGTGTAGGCGTTAAAAACTTAATTTTCAAACCAATAGTTTTTTTATTCTGATAAAAGGTATCCTCTTTTGCCTTTTCAAAAGACAATGAATTTGTCCAATAAAAAGTATCCCCTTTCGTTATGTTTAAATCTGTAAAACCCACTTTTGTTGGTTTTGAAGTTTGAGGATTTTTACCAAAACCGATGACGCACATCTGTTGCAAAGCCTCCTCAAACAATGAAAAATATTCATTCAAAACGCCTATCAATATCAACGAAAATGAAAAATATTGTCCTTTGTTTAAATAAATTATATCATTATCAAGTGAAAAATGCGAAAAATTTGTTAATACATATCCCTTTGGAAATCCGCCTTTTAGCAACGGACAACTATCAATATGACGCTCTAAATGATACACTATGTTATTTCTCACAATGGCACCTACCCAAGCCTCAAAACAAACAGGATGCGTTGCCACCATATTTACCTCATACTCACAACAATAGAGTTCTTTTACTAAACACTCTGTATTCTCCATCTTATTATTCAATTCATTTATCTGACAAGTATTGTTATTGATTTTTTCCATTTATCAAAATGATTATAAACTACAAAAATACACAAATTTTTCAATTAAAAATTAAAATAATTGAGAATTAAAAATGGAGAATGGAGAATTGTCTTTTTATCCAATTTTAGAACAATTTTATCCCAAAATGCAAAAAATTCCCTTAAGCCTCAACTTTTTAACAAAGGAAAATGGAATTTCCGCATTTTTCATTGCTACATATCTATTCCATTTTGTTTGAGAATTTCTTCAATTGTAGCCATCGGAAT
>JAISTU010000074.1 GCA_031272415.1 Bacteroidales bacterium
TGAACGGTTTATATCCAACAGTTACGGTACAAAAGATAAAGATTTTTCAATGTATAGAATAGCATTGTACTTCTCCTAACGCAACCCCTTTTATCGCTGCAAAAAAATATAAAGCCAAAAAAAGTTTTTAATTTTTAATTGACAAAATTGTGTATCTTTGTATTTTATTATAAAATTTTTGAAATGATACGGCATATTCATATTGAAAATTATGCTTTGATTGAGCATGTAGAGGTAGATTTTGAGGACGGTTTTACGGCGATTACGGGTGAAACG
The DNA here is from genome assembly GCA_031272415.1 of Bacteroidales bacterium. GTDB lineage: Bacteria > Bacteroidota > Bacteroidia > Bacteroidales > WCHB1-69 > JAISTU01. The sequence continues at coordinate 277 of JAISTU010000074.1, forward strand.
GGAGCAGGAAAATCTATTTTGGTGAATGCAGTTTCTTTGGCTTTGGGACAGCGGGCTGATAGTTCGGTGTTGTTTGATAAAAATAAAAAAACAGTCATTGAAATTGAATTTGATATGGGTATGTATTCTTTGCAAAATTTGTTTGAAGAGGCTGATATTGACTACGATACGCACTGCATTATTCGTCGCGAATTGACACCGCAAGGCAAATCCCGCTCATTTGTTAATGACACGCCGGTCAATAATACTGTTTTGAAAAATTTGGGAGAAGCATTGATTGAAATCCATTCACAACATGGTAATTTGTTGTTGCAAAATGCTGATTTTCAATTATTTATCATTGATCAATATGCAAAAACAGCCCCTCTTTTGAGCCAATATAAACAAGTTTTTGACACTTATAAAAAAGTACAAAAAGAATATAAAAAATTATCGGAACTGTCTGGAAATCAAGACAAAGATTATCTACAATTTATTTTTGACGAATTATATGCTGCCCATATCAAAGAGGGTGAAAAAAAAGTCATTGAGGAGGAATACCAATTGCTATCCAATGCAGAAGAAATTAAAACTAAACTATTTGAAACGGCTAATGTATTGAATATCAATGATGAAAATATTATCGAAAAATTGCAGGAATGTCGCCAAAAAATCCTTTCTATTGAAAAGCATTCTGAGCAATTGAAAACATTTTCCCAACGGTTGACTTCCTTAATTTTTGAACTCAAAGACTTGGCAACAGATATTGAACATTTAGCCGAAAACACTGTAAATGAGCCACAAAGAGCCGAAGATTTAAACAATCGATTAAATGTTTTGTATCATTTAGAGCAAAAACATAGAGTTGCAACAGAAGCAGAATTGCTTGATATTCAACATCTTACAGAGCAAAAATTAGACCAAATTGCCATGTCTGAAAATCAACTCGAAAATTTGCAAAAACAAATACATTTATTAGAAAAAGAGTTGCTTTCGTTGTCTCAGAAATTATCACGGGAGCGGCAAAAAGCCATCCCTGCGATTGTGGCTGCGGTAAAAATCCGTTTGGAAGAAATGAATATGGCACAGGTGAGTTTGGAAATTGTGCTTTCACAGGGCGACAAATTTACGGAATCGGGGATAGATAAACCTACTTTTTTGTTCAATGCCAACAAAGGTGGAATTATGCAGGAGATTTCCAAAGCGGCGTCAGGTGGCGAGTTGTCGCGGTTGATGTTGTCATTAAAATCGCTCATTCTTCAAAAAAATCAATTTCCGTCCATTATTTTTGACGAAATTGATGCGGGTGTTTCGGGCGAAGTATCAGCAAAAATGGCAAAAGTGATGCAAGAAATTTCCCATTTTACTCAATTGATAGCCATCACTCATTTGCCGCAAATCGCCTCAAAAGCAAAGCATCATTACCTTGTCTATAAAGAAGTTATAAATAATAAAACACTTTCTTTTATCAAAAAATTAAACGAAGATGAAAGAGTGGTTGAAATTGCAAAAATGATTAGTAATGAGGTCGTTACGCAAAGTAGTTTAGAAACAGCCAAAAATCTTATCCATTCATGAATATAAACGAAACTCACCCTAAAAATGCATTCCATTTTTGCCCCTATTGTGGCAGTGAAAATTTTATTTGGGACAATGAAAAAGCCCATCAATGCAAAAAATGCTCTAAAAAGTTGTATACCAATGAAATAGGGGCTGTTATTGCTGTTATTTTTAATCCAAAAGGAGAATTATTGCTCACCCGCAGAGCCTTTGAGCCGGCAAAAGGAAAGTTGGACTTGCCTGGCGGATTTATTGATTTGGGCGAAAGTGCAGAAGAGGCGGTTTGCAGAGAAGTAAAAGAAGAATTAAACCTCAATATCAGTGAGTTACAATTTTTTGGGACATTCCCCAATCAATATCCTTACGGAGGCTTAACTTATTTTACAATAGACATTGTTTTTGTGTGCAAAGTTACTGATTTTGACCAAATTTGTCCCAAAGATGATGTGGAAAATTATTTGTTTTGTCTTCCACAATCAATTGATATTGAGGAGGTTGGATTGCTTTCTGTCAAAACACTCATCAGTAGATTGAAAAGTGAAAACTTCCATTTATGATGCTAAACATTTTTCTCCAAAATATTTTCTTTTTTGTAGGCTTCTACAATTTGTGTAACTATTTTGTGGCGAATAATATCTTCCGTATTAAGGAAAATAATGTCAATACCTTCAATATTTTGCAAAAGTTTTGTTGCCTGCAAAAGTCCGGAATGTTGATGTTTGGGCAAATCGATTTGCGTTAAATCTCCTGTAATGAGGAATTTAGCATTATTTCCCATTCGGGTTAAAAACATTTTCAACTGTGTAGCAGTTGCGTTTTGAGCCTCGTCCAAAATGACACAAGCATTGTCCAAAGTTCGCCCACGCATAAAGGCAAGCGGTGCAATTTCAATGGTTTTATCCTCCATAAAAGAGAGCAATTTTTGTGGAGGCAACATATCTCGCAAAGCATCATAAAGTGGCTGTAAATAAGGGTCTAATTTATCCCGCAAATCTCCGGGTAAAAAACCTAAATTTTCACCTGCTTCTACTGCCGGACGCGTGAGTATAATTCTTTTTACTTCCTTGTTTCTCAATGCTTTAACTGCCAAAGCAACGGCGGTATAAGTTTTTCCTGTACCTGCGGGACCGATAGCAAAAATCATATCATTTTTAGCCAAACTTTCCACCATCCGCTTTTGATTGGGAGTGCGGGCGCGTATAATTTTGCCATCACGTCCGCTCAAAATCACGTCATTTTGAGCATTATCGGCATGTAAAAGAACGTATGAATCGCCTTTTTCAAGCAAATGCAAAAGGTCATTGTCTGAAATATAGCCATATTTATCAAAAATTGACAGCATTGCATTGAAAATCAAAGAGAAATCTTCAATTTGTTCTTTTGATCCTTTTACTTTCAATTCATTGCCTCTTGCTAAAATTGCCAAATGAGGGAATGCACGCTGTAACAGTTCAATATGTGCATTATTAACTCCAAATATATCGGCAACATCAGCAGGCGGTACGTTAATAATTTCTTCAAACATTTTGATTAAAAACCTATAATATGTCTTATTTCTTCTATTGTTTTTTGGGCACTTTGCGTGGCTTTTTCTTTGCCTGTTTGCCTAATTTTTTGCAAATATGGAGTATTTTTTTCTAAATCTTGAATTTTCTCACGTATTGGCTGACAAAAAAGGACAATATCTTCCGCTAATTGCTTCTTTAAGTCGCCGTAACGGATACTGCAATCGTTATATTTTTGGTCAAAATATTGATATACCTCCGGCGAACTGACATGCTGCATAATGGTAAATAAATTAGCGATTTCTTGTGGCTTTTCCGCATTGGGTTCTTTGGGTCCCATATCTGTTTTGGCTTTCATCACTTTTTTGCGTATCACATCCGGCTCATCGGCAAGATATATTGCATTTCCCTCTGATTTGCCCATCTTTGTAGAGCCGTCTAAACCAGGTATTTTGACCAAATTTTGACCAAAATTAAAGGCTTGTGGCTCTTTGAAATAAGAAACTCCGTAAATCCGATTAAACCGTGCCGCAAAGACCCGCGTCATCTCCAAATGCTGCTGCTGGTCTTTACCCACAGGCACTTTATCGGCATGATGAATCAAAATATCGGCAGCCATCAAAGAAGGATAGGTCAACAAACCTGCATTGACATTGTCCTGATGATTACGCACTTTTTCCTTAAATGAGGCACAGCGTTCCAACTCCCCCAAGTACGCATTCATGTTCAAAAACAAATACAATTCAGCCGTTTGCGGAATGTCGCTCTGCACATAAAGAGTCGCTTTTTGCGGGTCAATCCCTGACGCCAAATATTCTACAAGTATCGTATTTACATTTTTTTGCAAATCTTTTGGATTGGGATGAGTCGTAAGTGAGTGATAATCAGCAATAAAGAAAAAACAATGATTCTCTTCCTGCATTTTTACAAAATTTTTTACAGCCCCAAAATAATTTCCCAAATGTAAATTTCCTGTTGGGCGAATGCCACTTAATACTATTTCCATATTTTTTTTATTGATTATTTTTTATAATTATTTCAAAAAAATCTTCCATTCGAAAATCTTCTTTTATAAGTAATTCATTATCAATATAATACAAGTCTTTGATTTGATGTTTAAAAGCATTTTCAACGCACATCGGACAAGGTTTTGCCGAAAGCAATAAAGTGTAATTTTTCAACTTTTGCGGACGAATTTTATTTTTCCGTGCCTCCCGAATTACATTTACTGCCGCATGCGCCGTAGGGTCATCCTCTTTGAGCGTTACCGAATATGATTCTGCCACAATGCCTGCCTCACCTTGCAACGCCGCCCACGCTTGTGAACAGTCGGTCGCTCCGCTTTTGACATCTAAAAAATGACTTATATCTATCTCCTTATTTTTCAATCTTTAATATCCTCATTATCAATATGTTCTGATTTTTCTGCCTTCTTTTCCGCTCTCAATTGACGCCTGTTTGCGCCCGCATAACGACAATATAAAAACAAGTCCAATGCCACCAAAAAAGCATTGAAAAACCACAGTATAGTTACAATATCCGCTCCACCGGGGACTGTAAATTTGTGAATAATCCCAAAAATATATCCCACAAAAATAATCAGCATAAAAAGCGGACTTTTGCCTAACACAAACTTTGTTCGTAATGCTTTGATAATACTTACAGGCCAACTAATGGCAAAACAAAGCAACATCAATACTTCCCATAAACTAAATTCTAAATGTATCATTTATTTTTTTACTTTTTAAATTTTAAGATATTTGCAAAGATACACCTTTTTTTTAGTTGAGAGTTGAAAGCCGAAAGTGGAGAGTAAAAAAAGTTGTCTGAACTGTGATTTTAGTATGATTTTTTTGATTTGTGTGAAATCA
>JAISTU010000076.1 GCA_031272415.1 Bacteroidales bacterium
AGAAAAGTTTGTTGCGGAGCACCGTTTAGTACGGTTTCTATCTTGTCTTTTATCAATTGAAATTCACGTGTTTCGTGATTTGAGGGTGCAACATTCCAATTAAAATCGTTAAGATAAAAAATATCTTGCATCTCGAAATATGGCACAAAAACGATTTTTTCACTATCAAAAGCCCCTAAAAACTTGGGAGGCATAATTTTATCAAAAGTTCGCGCCTTACCGATAGTGAGAATCAGTTGGGCTAACATGATGTGCGTATCTTCACTGCCTTTTTTTGCCTCAGCCCACAATAAATATTCGTCGTCAAAAATAAAAGCGTCATTTTCTCGTATTAATTTTACCGAAAAATCAATATCTTTTATAATTGCCGTACAGTCAAAGTTGCCAAACCAGTCGTCTTTAATGTGGTTGATAATTTCTGCTTCTCGAATATTTCCGTACCTCATATTTAAAATAACGTTTAACGTCCAATAATATTGCATAAAATTTTCACTTTTTTTACAACATTTTTTCAAAAACGGCGTAATTATTATTTTATATCGTATTTTTGTATGAAATGGACAGATAAAATTAAAATTCCGAACACATTTACAATCGTTTTTATAATTGTTGTTGTAGCGGCGGTGGCGACATGGTTGGTGCCAAGCGGTGAATTTATAAGGCAAACGGTGGTCGCCGGAGACAGTCAAAAGGAAATTGTTGTCCCCGACTCTTACCACAGAGTTGAAAATTCACCTCAAACTTGGCAAATATTTTCTGCTTTTTTCAACGGATTTGTCAAAACTTCCAATATTATCATTTTTATTTTGATAATTGGCGGTGCTTTTTGGATTTTTAACCATACACAAGCCATCGATAGAGGTGTTGTTTCTTTTTTGAAAATAATGGAAAAAATACAACACAAAAAAGTGTTTAAACATTTCAATATCAATGCATTAATAATAGTTTGCATTATGCTTATGTTTTCTCTTTTTGGGGCTGTATTTGGCATGAGTGAAGAAACGATAGCATTTGTAGTGATTTTTATACCGCTTTCAATTTCAATGGGTTACGACTCCATTGTAGGAATGTGTATGTGTTATTTGGCGGCACATGTAGGCTTTACAGGTGCTATGCTCAACCCTTTTACGATTGGGATTGCTCAAGGATTGTCGGATTTGCCTGCCTTTTCAGGGCTGGGTTACAGAGCCGTTTGTTGGCTGATTTTCACTGCAATAGGAATTTTATTTGTACTTTGGTATGCCCGAAAAATCAAAAAAAATCCACAATGTTCTCCCATGTACAAATTGGATGATTATTGGCGAAATAAAGAGAAAAATGTTGAAAAACAAACCTCTAATACACAAAAATCACCTCTTTCGGCTTGGTTGATTTGGGGAATTTTGTTGTGCGTTTTTGGGGGTTTAACCTATTTGTATCCAAGTACGGAAATTGCTGTTAGTCAATCTGTTATACATTTGCCACTTTTTGCCATTCTGACGGTTCTGTTTTTTGTAATAGGACTAATTTCTTTGCGTAAAAATGTGCAAATGTTCATACTTAATCTGCTGTTATTCACTGTTTTATGTTTAATTATCGGTGTTTTAGGGTATCAATGGTATATTGGAGAAATTTCGGCTTTATTTTTGGGGATGGGTATTTGCGCAGGAATTGCTTATAAATGCTCTCTAAATCAGATATTTAAACTGTTTTTGGAAGGTTGTAAAGACATCATGAATGCGGCTTTGGTGGTGGGTATGGCAGGCGGTATTATTATCATTCTGCAGGACGGAAAAATAATAGATACTTTGCTTTATGCGATGTCGGATGCACTCAAAGGCATTGATAAAACAGGCTCGTTGGCAATGATGTATTTGTTTCAAAATGCGTTAAATTTGATTATTCCGTCCGGCTCTGCAAAGGCGGCTCTTACCATTCCCATTATGGCGCAATTTGCTGATATGTTGCATCTTTCGCGACAATCTATGGTGCTTGCTTTTCAATTTGGCGATGGCATTACCAATATGCTCACACCTGCATCGGGTGTTTTGTTGGGCTGTTTAGGAATGGCACGCATCCCTTACACAATTTGGGTAAAATGGATTTGGAAATTCCTCTTATTTCTGCTTTTATTGGGATTTGCATTGCTTGTGCTGACATTGTTTATCCCACTGACAGGATTTTAAAGCAGAGTGAAGAGTGTAGATTTTTTTTGCATTTTGGGTGAAAAATGTTGTAATTTTTGATGAAAAAAGATTTGTAATATATTGATAATCAAGCGTTTATATATTGTATTTGTAAGGAAAAATTTATCCGTAAAATTCGGATAACTGTAACACAAAGATACACTTTTTTGTGAATTATTTCTCTTTTTTAACTTTTAATTTTTAATTGATAAAAAGGTGTATCTTTGTATTTTAATTCAATTTTTAAAGTTATGGCACGACGACGTTTTTTCAATACAACAGGACCCTGCGACCCTGATCGGCACTATATGCTACCGCCGGAGGACCGTTTGGTTGGCGCCCAGTTGCATCGCTATATTCGCGATGAACTGTATTGGGTGTTGCACGCTCCGCGACAGACGGGGAAAACTACCTTTCTGCAAAGTTGGATGCGGGAGATAAACGCAGGTAACGAGGCACTTGCCTGCTATGTATCCGTTGAGCGCTGTCAGGAACTTACCGAAATAGAGAGGGCAATGCCTGCATTATGCGAAGCGATACGAGTTTATGCACAGCGAGAAAATTTGCCTGTGCCGGAATTAACAACCATAGAACCGGCAAGCATGCTTGACAACATTCTCGGAAATTGGGCTGTGCTTATCGCCCCCAAGCCATTGGTAGTGCTTTTCGACGAGGTTGACGTCTTGCACGGCGAGGCGATGATAAGTTTTCTGCGTCAGTTACGTGGGGGCTTTGCTACTCGCGGGGCAGGAAAATTTCCTACCTCGATAGCCCTTGTCGGGATGCGCGACCTGAAAGATTACATAACCAAATCGAAAGACAGCATAGCACCCAATCCGGGTTCGCCTTTCAATATTAAAGAGGATTCGGCTGTTATTTCAAATTTTTCTAAAGAGAATATTGTTCATCTATTTGCACAGCGCACAGAAGAAACAGGTCAAAAGATAACAGATGAGGCGCTCGAATATGTATGGGAACAGGCGAAAGGGCAACCTTGGCTTGTTAATTCACTGTTTAAAAGAGCGACAATGCGCATTCTTGATGAAGACAGCAACGAAACGGTTACCATTGACCATATTAAGCAGGCACGGCAGCAGATAATTCTTGCCCGTGAGACGCATCTCGATTCGCTGGCTTACCGTTTAGATGACGCCGGAGTAAAAAAAATAATCGAATTGTTGATTTCAGGAGAAGCAAACACCGACCTTGCCGATACAGAGGCATTTCAGAAAGCGCTTGACATGGGACTTGTTGTAGTAGAGCACAGCACGCCGCAAGTGGCTAACCCGATTTATCGCGAAGTGCTTGCACGACAAATGACTTACAGCACACAATTGGCTATTCAGGGTCTTGAATGGAAATGGGAGAAAGACGACGGGTCGCTTGATATGGATCGTTTGTTGAAAGAATTTCAGAAGTTCTGGCGTCGCCATTCCGAAGTTTGGGAAGAACGCTCGAAATATACCGAAGCCTTTCCTCACTTACTTTTGATGGCTTTTCTGCAGCGTGTGCTCAACGGCGGTGGAAATATTGAACGCGAATATGCCGCCGGCAGAGGTCGAATGGACTTATTGGTTGAATATAAGGAATTTAAGTATATCATTGAGATAAAACTCATCCACTACTACGAATCAGAGCAGATAGTGCGCGAAGAAGGATTGGAACAGATTGTTAAATATCGCGACAAAATGGGGGCTTCGATTCCTTCTTACTTGCTTATCTTCGACCGTCGTAATGCAGATAAAAAGAAACCTTGGGAAGAACGGCTGACGTGGGAAACAGTTGATGGAATAACGGTTATAGGGGTATAAAATGGGATTGAAACAATTCTCAACTCAAAAAATCCCTCTTTTTATTAACTTTTAATTTTTAATTGATAAAAAGGTGTATCTTTGTATTTTAATTCAATTTAAAAAAAAAAAACAAAAGTATTTTTAATATGTTTAATAAAATATGTCAATCTTGTTATAATTCGCTTGTGCGTAATTATTCAAATTCGCTAATAAATTGGTGCAGATGGAGAGTAATTAAGGCAATAGCAAAAATCAATGATCCCATTATTGATGTTTATGAAGGAAAAACCAAACTTCGCACACATGCATCAAATAGGGGTCCCTATCATTATGTAAAAAATCCTTTGTATGACAAAGCGTTACCTCGTATTTGTAAACAATTACAAACAATTGATAATCAGTTGCATATAATAGATATTGGTGCAAATATTGGTGATACAGCATCTCTGATATGTGAGCAAGTAAATGGCTCTTCTATTTTGTGTGTGGAGGGAAATAAATGTTTTTTGCACTTGTTGGAATACAATGTTGCCAATTTTGGAACAAAAAACAGCATTTTCATAGCCTCAAAATATTGCACTGATAGTTCTGTCAATAGTAAATTTGTTACATCAACCGAAAAAGGAACAGCACAATTAACATTATCTGAAAATGGAGAATCGCAAGAGGCTGATACACTGGATAATATAATTAATAAATTTCCTGAATTTAAAAAATGTAACCTGTTGAAAATTGATACAGACGGTTTTGAAATTATGGTTTTAAAAGGCGCAAATGAGTTATTATCTATTCAACATCCTATCATTTACTTTGAATTTTCGCCATCATTGTACATGCGAAATGGACAAACGCCTATGGAGTTGTTGCATTTATTGATACAAAATAATTATCATAAAGCCTTGTTTTACAATAATTATGGAGAATCACTTGGCTTATTTGATTTAAGTAATGAAGAAAAGATGGCGGAATTTATTGGCAGAGTGTCGCAAAAAAATGCCGATTGTACTCATTATGATATATTGTGTATCAATGATTTAGACACCGAAAAATATATGCCGATACTGCAATCGGAAGAACAAATTGCAAAAAAAGAATGATAATGTAACGCTCTGTTATAATGTAAAAAGATAGAATTTAAACAGATGTTGGATATTCAAGATGTACTAAAAAAAAGAAGAGAAACCTATTCTGTCGAACTGAAATCGGCAAAAGGGGGTATTCCTTTGTCGCTTTGGGAGAGTTATTCGGCGTTTGCGAA
>JAISTU010000085.1 GCA_031272415.1 Bacteroidales bacterium
GGTACTCCAACTTTTTTGGTAGAAATGGTGAAAAATGCTAAACTTGATGTTCCAAAACTCGAAAATGAAACTCGCATTGCAGCACAATCAATTATGGATTATCGTTATGAAAATAAAAATCCTGTACCGGTGTTGTATCAGAGTGGCTATTTGACCATTAAAAGTTTTGACAAAGAACGAAATCAATATGTGCTTGGATTTCCAAATGAGGAGGTAAAATATGGCTTTTTAGAAGAATTATTGCCCATATACTTTTTTAAGAAAGATGACTTTACAGAAATTGATTATAACAATTTTGTAGATGATTTGTTGGATGAGCAAATTGATACTTTTATGGAGCGCTTGAAGGTGTTCTTCTCTGGATTTAGTTATGACCTTGAAAATAAAACTGAAAAGCACTATCAGACAGTATTTTACATTCTTTTTGCATTGATGGGACAAAGAATTACAGTCGAGCCACATTATGCCGTAGGAAGACCCGATGCAGTGGTTGAATTTAAGGATAAAATTTTTATTTTTGAGTTCAAAATGGACGGCAATGGTACTGCCGAAGATGCCTTAAAACAAATTGATATTAAAGATTATGCAGGGAAATTCTATCTTGCAGGCAAAAAAGTTTTCAAAATCGGAGTGGAAATGGATAATAAAATGAGAAATGTGAAAAATTGGGTGTATTTGCCCAAGAGAATTGAGTGAGAATGAAAAAATAAATATTTGATTATCAATATTTTACGCATTTTATTTATTCGATTTTAGAACGTTTTTATTCAAAAATGCAAAAAAACGTAAGGTAATTCTCAATTTTTAATTTTTAATTGAATCTCTCAAGTATACAGACCTCCGTTGATAGAGATAACTTCGCCAGTGATATAACTTGCTGATTCTGACGCTAAAAATGTGATTAAAGCGGCTACTTCTTCGGCAGTACCAAATCGATTAGCAGGAATTTGTTTTTTGAGATTATCGATGTCTAAATCTTTGGTCATATCGGTAGCAATAAAGCCGGGTGCTACTGCATTAACAGTAATTTTTCTTGCGGCGACCTCTTGTGCCAATGCTTTTGTGGCGCCGATGATGCCTGCTTTGGCTGCCGAATAATTGACTTGTCCGGGCAAACCTTTTAAACCTGACAGCGATACTACATTGATAATCCGCCCTTTACGCTTTGTAACCATCGTTTGCAAAACCGCCTTTGTAACATAAAAAAACGAATATAAATTGGTATTTAAAACGTTTGTCCATTGATTTTCCTCCATAAATACCATCAAAGCATCTTCTCTAATGCCTGCATTATTGACCAAAACAGAAATAAAATCATTAGAATGTGCTGATTTCCAGCCATCTAATGCTATTTCTATTTGTTTTTTATCGCTTATATCAAAAGGCAATAATTCTGCCTTACCGCCCTCATTTTCAATCATTTGCAAAACCTCTTCGGCTGCAGCCTTGTTGGATAGATAGTTCAATAAAACAGGGTAGCCCGCCTTTGCCAATGCAATTGCGGTGGCTTTGCCTATGCCCCTTGATGCGCCTGTTATTAAAGCATATTCCATATTTTTACTGTCTAAAATTATTTTTGGATTGTTTTATTTCATTGATTACTTTTTCAATATAGGCATATTTAGGAGCATCTTCTTTAAACGCAGGCATGACACTCCTTACGGTTTCGTATGCATATAATGAAGAAACGGACAATTTATTCTTAATTTTCAGATAATCAACGGCTTGTGCCAATGCAATACAATAAATAGCCATCACTTCAAAAGCATTGTCAATCACTTTGGCAGCAAGCAGTGCAGCATTTGTGCCCATAGATACAATGTCTTGATTATCATTGTTATTAGGAATACTATGAATGTACATCGGATAACAAAGTGTTTGACTTTCGGCGGTCGTTGAGGTGGCTGTAAATTGCGCCCCCTGCATGCCGTAATTCAATCCCAATTTGCCTAAATTAACAAAGGGAGGCAATATTTCGTTCACACGGTCATGCAACAAATAATTCAATTGTCGCTCGGCAAGCATGGTTGTTTTGCAAACCGCCATTTTTAATTTATCCATTGCGAAAGCGACATATTCCCCATGAAAATTACCCCCATGATAAATATTTTTACTTTCTATATCCACAATCGGATTGTCATCTACCGAATTGATTTCATTTTGAACTATATTCCTTACAAATTGCATTTCATCAAAAGCAGCACCCAAAATTTGAGGCACACAACGCAGTGAATAATAGGGCTGTATGCGACTTTTAAAGTAAGTTTCATTACTTTTTTGCTTATAAAGTTCTTTTTGTCTGTTTTTTAAGCATTTACTGCCCTTTGCAATTTCTCTCATTGTTCCGGCAACATATTTTTGTCCCGGATGCACTTTGGAATTATTGAGTTCAGGAGATAAAAAATCATCATAAGACCCTGCTATTTCATTGATTAACAATGAAGTAACAATAGACCAAAATTGTAAAATATCACAATAATGCAAATTTACAAATGCAATACCTGTCATCATGGAAGTGCCGTTACAAAGTGCTAATCCGTCCCGCAATCTCAACAACAAAGGGCTTATTTTCTCTTTTAACATTGCATCAACGGTAGGACACTTTTTGCCTTTATAGATAACTTCGCCCTCTGCAATCAGTGTCAATGCGATATGTGCCAATTGTACCAAATCTCCGCTGGCACCTACACTGCCATGACGCGGTACAACAGGAATTATATCATTGTTGATAAAATAAGCCAAAATTTGTACCGTGTCCGGATGCACCCCCGATTTGCCCAACAAAAAAGTAAGACAGCGACACAACATCGCCGCTTTTACATAAATGTCCGGCAATGGCCCGCCTGTTCCGCAAGCGTGAGAGTGGATAATATTGTATTGCAATTCGGCTAAATCTTCATCACTGATGCGATACTGTGCCATCGGACCAAAGCCTGTATTGATACCGTAAATTACTTTATCTGCCGAAAAAGACCGTAAAAATTCATAATTTTTTTCTACATTTCGCATTTTGGTTTTGGTGATTACCAATGGTCTCCCTTTAAAAAGAATGTCCTCCAAAAACTTATCTGAAAATGTTTCGATATATGTATGGTCTCCCCAATTATTTTCTTGCATTTTGTCTGTTTTTTTTATTGTCAGTGAACTGTGAGGGAGTCGAACCCTCGACCTCTACCCTGTCAAGGTAGCGCTCTAAACCAACTGAGCTAACAGTTCTATCTTTATAGTAAATTAATATAAAAACATTATGAAAATGATATTTTTTCTTATTTTTCTTCTTCCGTTATTGCCTCCTTATCGGGGGCATTTTCTGTGGTTTCTTCTTGTGGAGTAAAATCCAATATATTCTTCTCTGTCAATAAGTTATACCATGAAAATAATTTTTTAATGTCGGAAACATGCACTTTTTCTTTGTCATAAGTTGGAATCATTTCAGCCATCTTATTTTTGAGCGTTTGATTGTCCATTTTTTCGACATTTTCAATTATTTGCTTGCCTGTAAAATTGTCAATCATTTCAAACGCCTTCACAAGCGGCAAATCTTCCTCTTCGGTAAATATACATATATCATGTAAAGTCGTTACTCTTGTACGCACTGTTGAAAATATCGGCATACGCGTTTTATCAATCAACGACTCCACAATTAGATTGTTTTTCCCGTTGGAAACCAACTCAAACAATCCACTTTTCCCTGATACCATCAAAATTTTCTTTAAATCCATTCTATCTGCTTTTTGTTAAAAATTCAAAGTATTTACAAAGATACACAAATATTTCAATTAAAAATAAAAAATAAAAATTGAAAATGTTTTATAACTTATCAATTTTGCATCATTTAATCAATTTTCAACACTGCCAAAAAAGCGGATTGAGGGACTTCTACATTGCCGATTTGCCGCATACGTTTTTTACCTTTCTTTTGTTTTTCAAGCAATTTACGTTTTCGTGTTATATCGCCGCCATAACATTTTGCGGTTACATCTTTGCGGACGGCTTTAACGGTTTCACGTGCAATTATTTTTGAGCCTATTGCCGCTTGAATGGCTATATCAAATTGCTGTCGGGGTATCAATTCTTTTAATTTTTCGCACATCCGCCTGCCGAAAGAATAAGCATGGTCATTGTGAATGAGCGTCGAAAGAGCATCCACCGAGTCGCCGTTGAGCAAAATGTCCAATTTAGCCAATTTAGCCTCCTTATAACCGCTTAAATGATAATCAAACGAAGCATATCCCTTTGAACAACTTTTTAGTTTGTCGTAAAAATCAAACACAATTTCACCCAAAGGCAAATCAAAAGTCAATTCGGCACGGTCAGAAGTGAGATAAACTTGCGATTTCAATGTTCCCCGCTTGTCCAAACAAAGTGTCATTATAGAGCCTATAAACTCCGCTTTGGTAATGATTTGTGCCAAAATATAAGGCTCTTCAATGTGGTCAATATTGTTTAAAGGGGGCATGCCGGAGGGATTATGAACGTCCAACATTTCCTTTTTTGTAGTAAAAACGTGATAAGACACATTGGGGACGGTCGTTATAACATCCATATCGAACTCTCTATCAAGCCTTTCCTGTATAATTTCCATGTGCAATAAGCCCAAAAAACCACACCTAAATCCAAATCCGAGTGCAAGAGAAGACTCCGGCTCAAAACTCAAAGAAGCATCATTGAGTTGCAATTTTTCCAACGAAGAACGCAACTCCTCATAATCATCCGCATCAACAGGATAAATACCCGCAAAAACCATCGGTTTAACCTCCGAAAAGCCCTCAATAGGTGCCAAACACGGATTTTCAACATGTGTAATCGTGTCGCCAACTTTAACTTCCTTTGCATTTTTAATCCCCGAAATAATATAACCTACGTCGCCCGCTTCTAAATACGGACGCGGATTTTGGGTCAATCCAAGTACTCCAATTTCGTCTGCATGATATTGTTTGCCTGTTGAAACAAATTTTACAAAATCGTTGGTCTTAATTTTCCCGTTAAATATTCTAAAATATGCAATAATGCCTCTAAATGAATTGAATACGGAGTCAAAAATTAACGCTTGCAGGGGAGCATTGGCATCTCCCTTTGGCGGTTGAATGCGACTGACAATGGCTTTCATTACCTCATCAACACCTTCGCCTGTTTTGGCACTTACGCACAAAATATCTTCCCTTTGGCAACCCAATAAGTCCACAATTTGGTCTTTAACTTCCTCCGGCATAGCACTTGGCATATCCATTTTATTGAGCACAGGGATAATGTCCAAATCATGCTCTAATGCCAAATATAAATTAGAAATTGTCTGTGCCTGAATACCTTGCGTTGCATCCACAATCAATAAAGCACCCTCACAAGCCGCAATTGAACGCGATACTTCATAAGAAAAATCTACATGACCGGGCGTGTCTATCAAATTCAAAATATATTCTTTGCTATCTTGTTGATAAACCATTTGGACTGCATGACTTTTGATGGTAATTCCTTTTTCACGTTCCAAATCCATGTCATCTAAGAGTTGATTTTGAAAATCACGCTCGCTGACGGAGCCTGTATATTGCAACAATCTATCTGCTAATGTGCTTTTTCCGTGGTCAATATGCGCTATTATACAAAAATTTCGTATTCTATCCATTCGTAAAATTTAATGTGAAATATCTCTCTCTTTTCTTAAAAAAAATACCTATTCTACAAAAATACACAATTTTTTCAATTAAAAATAAAAAGCCCCCTAAATTCCCTCCCAAGGGGCACTTTTTGAGAATTGTTGTAGAGGTAATGGCATACTTTGCCGAAAATAGTTGAGAGTTGTCCAATTTTAGAACTTTTTTATCCCAAAATGCAAAAAAAAACTCTTAATTCTCAACTTTTTTAACAAAGGGGAATGGATTCTTGCTGGAAATTTCTGCAATTTTTTATTGTTATGTATTTATCCCATTTTGTGTTAGAATTTCTTCAATTGTAGCCATTGGAATGTCTGTCAAAGCATGAATTTCTTCCAACGATTGCAACTTTTGCCACATTTTTATGATAAATTCTGTTTCTTTTTTCTTTTCACCTTTTGCCAATCCTTTCTTTTCTCCCTCCGCCAAACCTTCTTTTAATCCTTTTTTTAGTCCTCTTTCTAATCCTTCTTCTGCACCCTCTCTAAATT
>JAISTU010000093.1 GCA_031272415.1 Bacteroidales bacterium
TTGCTCCTACATATTATAAAACATTGATAATCAATTGTTTATCTTTTAAAAAGCCGTAACTATCTGTAATCCTACGCCGTAGGATGCAGGTACGGTTCGACAAACACCTCCTACACATAAAATGCCTTCATATTGTTTGCCGAAAGAGAGCGTTACTTTTGTTGTTTTGTAAGCAAAACTGCCACTAAACATGAAATAATGAACGCGTTTTTCTTTCTCCGGATTGCCGTAATTCCACCTGTCTAAAATTGAAATAAACCAATGTGGAGCAATCGTGTATTCCAACTGTCCATAAGCCCAACTGCCTTTGCCTTCTTTGGCATAAAGATGTTGCAATTCTAAACGCAAAGCATGTTTGGAGTTGATTTTATAAGTCAAATCGGCTATAATTGTGTGGGAATGTACATTCGGTTCACCGGAGTGTCCCTCTATAATCTCTTGATTATAAATAAGATATACATATTCAAGCCCTAATTTCCAATGAGAGTTAAATTTTCGGTTAATTCCAAAATTTAAATCCTGATAAAACAGGTCTCCAAATCCTAAAATTTCACTTGTATAACCGTCTGTATGAGCAATATTGTTTCCATTATCGACGGCGTCTTGTGTCAAAGTTTTTTTCAGTCCATGCATGCGGGAGTAATTGAAAAACAGTTCAGTACCATATTTTCCTCCTACTTTGCTGCCTTTTTTAATATTCCACGTAATTTGTCCCTGAAAACCAATCTGTTCATTGGTTTGGGAAGAATAGGGATACATGGCAGGCAAAGCGTAAGTATGCTCCCGCGTAATAGCGGGTATGTAATTTATTAGATTGTTATTGAGCGTGGCAGTTCGTTTGGCGCGAAAATCCATATTGTCGTTACGAATAGCCGTCAAAGAAACACCAAATCCCTTCATGGAATAAGACATATTGAGCAAAAAAGCGTTGCCGTTTTTGTAAATATAATTGTTTAAACCAATGGGGTCATTGATTTTGAAGGCATATTCGGCATCCATTTGAAATCCTTTGATGCCAAATTTCAAACGTGCTGCGGCTGCGGCTACATTTTCAGGCAATTGATAATCAGGGTCATCATCTTTTTCATATTTTGACACAAAACTGCCTCCAATTCCAAAAATTATATCTTTTTGCTGCAATTTTGAAAATATTTCAGAAAACATAAAATCGCCATCAACACCTCTAATTTGACCTTCTCTGACAAACAAATTGCGCTGTGTCCCCCAAAAGCCTGTCAAAATGATGCCTTTATACGGTTTTCCCTTCACTTTTACACCTACCGTTGAATTATCAATGCCTAAATAACGGTTTTCGTAAGACCTGTAAATAAGTCCATTTCCAAATTGTTCGTAAAAACTGCCCGCCACGACCTCAAAATATTCATGATTGTAACCTGCATAAAAATAAGGTATTCCATTGCCAACATAGCCAATTCGCTCAAAATCTATAAGTGGAAATTGATAAAATTCATACCTAAATCCCGCCGAAAAACCGCCATTTGAATAATTGATATTGGCAAACGCATTCGCCCTTACGTAATCTTTGACAGTGTCCGCTCCAATAACAGAATCGGGCAAATAAAACTGACCATCTAATTGAAAATTACCTGTTATTTTGCTGTTTTTCAAAAAGTTACTTTGAGAATTGGCAAAATAACAACTTCCCAAAAAGAGGCACAATAATCCTACTAACTTTACCTTCATTATTTATTTTCTCCGGCAATTAGTTTTTTAACAACTTCAATGTATTCATTTTCAACGCCGGGCGAGTAAGAAGCATGTTGCCACACAATTTCTTTATTGCCATTGAGTACAAACGTATGCGGAATATCGCCCACATTCATTGCCCTTTTAAATTCGGAATTAACATCGAGCAAAATTTCATACTCCCAGCCCTTCCCATTGACCAAAGGGGCTACTTTGGCACTCGAACGCGGGTCATCAATAGAAACTGCATAAATTTTTACTCCTGTTTCGGCTTTCCAATCTTCATACTCATCGGCAATTGCAGACAATTCTATCATGCAAGGTTTACACCATGTTGCAAAGAAACAAATAATAATCGGTTTGCCATCATTATTTATCTCTTTTGTGTTGAAAACCACGCCGTTCATCGTTTTTACATCCACAGAAGGCAAAGGCAATGGGCGTTTCGAGAGGTCTTCTTGCGACCTTAAAACACCGCAAAAAACTGTTGCACACAACAATATTGTTAATATTCTTTTCATCTTATTGCTTTTTTACAAAATATATTTTTTATATACTAATTTTATTATTTTCATATAAATACAAAATCAATGCCATTTTATCTCAACCACGCTTCCGGATTGAGAGGTGTTGTATTTTTACGCACCTCAAAATGAAGTTCAGGATAAGTCTCCGAAGCCATTGTAAGCACCGTTCCTATGGCTTGTTTGGCGGCAACTTTATCATTTTTTTTCACCGAAACAGCCGCCAAATTGGAATAAACCGTAATATAATTTCCATGCCTAATCAACACTGCTTTTGAGCCATTATTTAAATCTATTATCCCTGCAACCGTCCCTTGAAATACTGTCCTAATTGCAGCATCTTTTTCGGTCAAAATATTGATGCCGTTATTGGTAATTTTCACCGATGAGACCTCTTTGTGTGAATAAGTTCCAAAATGATTGATAATTGTTCCTTTTGCGACAGGCCAAGGTAATTTTCCTTGATTTCCCTCAAAATCAGAAGATAAAAGTGCCTCTTCGGGCGTCATTTCTAATTGTACGGGAGCGGAAGTGGTCGTTTTGTTCGCTTGCGAAGTTGATGCGGTATTACTTTTTGCAGGCGTTGTGGCATTCTTTTTGGCTGCATTGGCTTTGGCTTGTGCTTGCGCAATTTCAGCACGAATAATTTTATCTATTGCCGCATCGACCTGATTTTGTCTCGCCACTTTTTTCTTCAAATCCGAACTGATGGTCTTTTCTTTGGTCTTTAATTTGGCTACAATTGCGTCTTTTTCAGAGCGTTGTTTATCCAATTCATTTTTTTGCAATGTTTGACTCAATGCAAGAGAGGATTTTTCGGCTTTAGATTTATGCAATTGTTCACTTTTTTGAAAAATATTTTGTTTAGTTTGCTCAATTTCAAGGAGTTGCTGTTGTAATAAAGAAGAATATTTTTGTAAATAATTCATTCTCACTGCCGCTTGCACAAACGTTTTGGCAGAAAGAATAAAGCCCGATTTATTGAACGTATTACGATATTTGTAGGCTGCATAAACCGCTTTGGCATATTCTTCTTTCAAAAGCGACAATTTACCACTCAACGTTGAGATTTCCTTATCCGTTTGTTCAATTTGATGATTGAGCAAACCTAACTCCTCGTTAATCACAGAGATAAGACGCTCTTGCTGCTTGATTTGATTTTTTATCAATTCAATTTCTCGCAGCGAGGTCGTTTTCTCCTTTTGCGTAGCATTGAGTAACTTTTTTTGTTGTTCAATACTGACCTGCAATTGCTTTTTTTCAGCGTTCAATTTGTCTTTATTGCTTTGTCCATTTACTGTATAAACAATTGATAATGAGGCAATAAAAACCAAAACAAAATATATCCGCGTCATCATTTTTTTCTTCTATATATTTTTTTAGATACGTGTTTTCTTTTTTTAATAACGTGAATGGTATCCATTTTATTTTTTTTAGTGCAAAAAAAAATCACAAAACAGTTTTTTTCAGAGTGTAGAGTGTAGAGTGTAGATTTTTTTTTTTTGCATTTTTGTACAAAATCGTTCTAAAAAATGAACAACACACAATAATATCGGCGATTTGACGTTAACAAGGGAAAAAATATTGATAAAATGAGAAATAGAATAGAAGAAATTACAAAGCATTACTACACCTGTAATCACCTGAGTAGCACGCAGTTAGTAACAGATGGGACGGGTGATGCTGTGCAGCAAGTAGAATATGCACCTTTCGGAGAAGTGGTGAATGAGTATAATATAGATTGGAGCAACGGACAAGTGCCTGATTTTAAATTTAATGGAAAAGAATTGGACGAAGAAAGTAGGATGTATTATTTTGAGGCAAGGTATCAGAGTCCGCCGGTGTTTATAAGTAGGGATCCGCTGTTTGAGAAGTATCCAATGTTTAGTCCGTATAGTTATTGTGCGAATAATCCGATTAAATATATAGACCCAGATGGCAGGACATTAAAAATTGCGTACTATGAATACAGAAATGGGAAAGCAGTTCAAAAAGTTTTTATTTTTAATGGCAAAAATCAAAATCAAGCACCTAATAATTGGTTTGTTAACTATGTTATTGATGCGTATAATTATTCTGTAAATAATGGCGGCGGTCAAAAGATGCAAGAAGCAGCCACAGACCAAAATATAACTATCTACGTATTGTGCAATCCA